>JAAYQT010000377.1 GCA_012519165.1 Synergistaceae bacterium | reverse complement strand
TGGGGCTGAAAGCGCCCCCGCCCCCGGCCGGCAGCACGGGCAAGTCGCCCGAGAGTTTAAGCACAGCCTGCTGAATTGTATCATATACCTCACCGGGGTATCTGAAGCGGACTTCAGCCTTGGCGGGGTGGATGTTTGCGTCCAGTAATTCCGGGTCAAGGGTGAAAAGAAACATCCAGTTTCCGGGGTACGGGCGGCAGATGGAACCGGCCGCGCCCCTTATAACAGAGTCGTTAACCACCCTGCCGTTTACGAAGGATGAAACCTGGCTCCGGGTCTTTCCGGGAAAGGGGGCCCACCAGCACTCCAGTTTAAGGTTGGTGGCGGCTGCCTCGCAGCTCCGCAGATCTGCGTCCCTCCCCCAGAGGATGCGCAGAACGCCCTCCCTGTCGCCGTCTCCGGGGGTCGAAAAGCCGTCCTTTCCGTCCCGGTTCTCGTAAAAGGCCACCGACGGGTAAGCGGCGGCAAAATCCCTGATCAGGGCCGAAATGCGCCGCCCCTCCGAGAGGGCCGACTTCATAAATTTTTTTCTGGCAGGCAGAGTGTAGAACAGGTCCTCCACCGAGAGCCACGTACCCTTTCTGCAGGAGATGGGAGTGTGCAGTACCCTGGAGCCCCCTTCAACCCGCAGCAGCCCTCCCTCGTCGTCCCCCTCCCTGCGGGAGCGGATCTCAAGCCTGCTCACTGCCGCTATGCTGGGCAGGGCCTCGCCCCTGAAGCCCAGGGTGTTGAGCCTTCCCAGCTCCTCTACGGAGCTGATCTTGCTGGTGGCGTGACGGGAGACCGCAAGGGGAAGATCGCCGAAGGCCATCCCTTCGCCGTTATCCTCCACGGTGAGGCGGACCTTCCCGCCCTCGAAGACGGACACCCTGACCTCCGTCGCCCCGGCGTCCACCGAGTTCTCCACCGCCTCCTTAACCACTGAAGCGGGCCTCTCCACCACCTCTCCCGCGGCAATCCGGGAAAAAACTTCCTCAGGAAGAAGGGTTATCTTCAGGGTAAACCACCTCCCTGCTCTTTTCTCTGAGCTTGTAAAGCAGCTCCAGCGCCCGGAAGGGCGTCAGGCTGTCCGGGTTGAGGGAGGCAAGCTCCTCCACCACCGCCCTCTCGTCAGTTTTAAAAAGGGTCAGCTGGCGGACGCCCGGCGGGGATTTTCCGGCATTGTTGAGCTTCCTGAAGCAGGCGCCCCGGTCCTCCTTCTCAAAGTCCTGAAGCAGCTCAAAGGCGCGGCGCAGCACCGGCGCGGGCAGGCCCGCAAGCCTGGCCACCTCGATGCCGTAGGACCGGTCGGCGCTCCCCTTTGCCACCCGGTGCAGAAAGAAGACCCTGCCGTCCTCCTCCTTCACCGACATGGTAAGGTTTTCCACCGAAGAAAACCGGTCCTCCAGGCAGGTCAGCTCGTGGTAATGAGTGGCAAAAAGCGTCCTGGGTTCCGCCCCGCACCCGTCGGCCAGGTATTCCAGCACAGCCCATGCGATGCTCATTCCGTCGTAGGTGGACGTTCCCCGGCCCACCTCGTCCAAAATAACCAGGCTTCTGTCGGTAACGTTGTGGAGGATATTGGCGGTCTCCAGCATCTCCACCATGAAGGTGCTGCTCCCCCGCGCCAGGTCGTCCCTTGCGCCTATTCGGGTAAAAACCCGGTCGCACAGGCCTATCTCCGCCGACTCCGCCGGGATGAAGGAGCCCATCTGGGCCATAATTACCAGCAGGGCGGCGCTCCGGAGGTAGGTGGACTTTCCCGCCATATTGGGACCCGTGATAAGGGCAATCCTCCGGGCCGCCCTCTCCAGGGAGAAGGAGTTTGGCACGAAGGGCGAGTCGGCCAGTACCTTTTCAACCACCGGGTGGCGGCCGTTTTTAATATGCAGGTCGAACCCGTCGTTGACCGAGGGCCGGGTGTAGCCCATCTCCCGGGCGGTCTCGGCCAGGGAGGCTAAAACGTCCAAAGTTGCCAGCGCCCTGCCCAGGGCCTGTAGATCCTCCGCCCTTTCAAGGACAAGTTCCACCAGCCGGACATATAGCTCTTCCTCCCGCCGCTCAATTTCCGCCGTGGCGGAGTTCATTCTGTCCTCGAAGGCCTTCATCTCGGGAGTGATAAACCGCTCGGCGTTCACCAGGGTCTGCTTCCGGATAAAGCCGTCGGGCAGCTTTTCAGCAGCGGCCTTTCCTACCTCAAGGTAGTAGCCGAAGACCCTGTTATATCCCGCCTTGATCCTGGATATTCCCGTCTCTTCCCGGATCTTCTCCAGGTATTCGTCAAGCCAGGCGGACGCCCCCTCCCCGGTACGCCTCCACTCGTCCAGCTCCGCGTCGTAGCCTGGCCGGATTATGGCGCCGGCGGATTTAAGCCTGGGAAGCTCCTCCTCCAGGGCAAGCTGAAGTTCGCCGCCGATGCCGGAAAAATCAGGCAGACCCGCAGTCCACTCCCCCAGAGGACCGCCCGCCGCCAGAGGCAGAATCCGGGGAAGAAGCCTGAGGGTATCCCTGATGGCCCCCATGTCGCGGGGGGTCCCCGAGTTCATGCCAAGTCTGGCAACTGCCCGCTCCACGTCCCGGCATTCCCCAAGAAGATCCCGCAGTCCGCGCCGGTCGCCGGGGTTTTCCAAAAGGGCCTCCACCCCGTCCAGCCTCCTGTTTATGGCCTTAATATCAAGCAGGGGGCGCAGAATCCACTCTCTCAGGGTCCGCCTTCCCATGGGCGAGCGGCAGCTGTTAAGCGCACCCAAAAGGGAGGGGCCGCCGTCTTCCAGCAGCTCCAGGTTTCTCTGGGTGGTCACGTCCAGGTGCAGATACTCCCGCGAGCGGAGGGGGTAGACCCCCCTCACGTGCTTCACCGCGCCGAACTGGGTCTCGGAGAAGTATTTCAGCGCGGCGGCGGCGCACCCTGCTTCGGGGCTGCCGTCGTCCAGGCCGAAGGAGGCCAGGGTCGCCGCTCCCCAGTGTTCCGCAAGCCACCTGCCGCCTTGCGCGGGGCTGAAAAAGTCCTCGGGCCGGGAAATGGGAAAATATCCGCTAACCAGGGGAAGCCGCTTTGCGGGGTCAAATCCCCGGGGAAACAGGAGCTCCTCCGGGGCGAAGGAGGCGATAAGAGAGGCCGCCTCGGAGGGAGGAAACACCCCCGCCTCAAGCCGCCCCGTCTCTGCGGAGAGCAATGCCGCCGCAATATCCTTGCCGGCCGGGGCCACCGCAGCCAGCCGCCCGCCCGTCCCAGCCTCCTCGGGAACAAAGGTGCCGGGTGTTACAATGCGCACCACCTGGCGGTCCACCAGGGTCCTGCCGTCGGGGGGGCCCATCTGCTCGCAGATAGCCGCCTTGAAACCGGCCTTCACCAGCTTGCCCAGGTATGAGTTTACCGAGTGCCACGGAACCCCCGCCATGGGGATGTTTTTCTCGGCGTCCCTGGCGGTAAGGGTAATGTCAAGAACCTCCGAGGCCTTCCTGGCGTCCTCGAAGAACATCTCGTAAAAGTCCCCCATGCGGAAAAGCAGAATGCAGTCCGGGTAGAGGGCCTTCCACTCGGCGTACTGGGCCATCATGGGGGTCATCTTTACCTCCGGCGGCACAGGGCTCAATTCTCCGCCCCCCTGCCCCGCTCAAGGCGGCTCTGAAGAATAAGGGCGGCGGCCACCTTGTCCACCTTGCCCTTCCTGTTTTTGCGGCTCACATCTCCCTCAATAAGGGCCCTGTTGGCTATGGCGGTGGAGAACCGCTCGTCGTAAAGCTCCACCTCAAGGTCAGGGTAGCGGGCGGCCAGCTCCTCCGCCACCGCCTCCACCTTCAATGCCTCGGGGCCCCTTGAGCCGTCGGTCCGCAGGGGGTGGCCCACCAGGAGAATACCGGGGCCGTACTCCTTCACAAGGCCGTCGAGCTCGTCCATCCAGCCTTTACCCGCGTTCAAAACGGCAACCCCCCGGGCGAACACTCCCAGGGGATCGCTTACTGCCACTCCTATTCTTACCGTGCCTATATCCAGGGCGAGAATCCTTTTCATCAGCGGCGGATCTGCCCCTCCACCATGGATTGAAATGCTGCGAAAACTTTGGGCAGGGCGTGGACGTCCTTGCCGCCGCCCTGGGCCATATTGGGCCTGCCGCCGCCGCCCCCGCCCAGCATGGAGGAGGCCTCTTTAACAATCTTTCCGGCGGATACGCCCGCCTTTACTGCCTTATCGTCCGCCATGGCCACCAGGATAACGTTGGAGTCGGTTTTAGAGGCCAGCAGCACTGCCAGGCCGCCCTCCCTGCGGCTGTTCTTCATTCTGTCGCCGAGCTCCCGCAGCTCGTCGGCGGAGAGCCCTTCAAAAGCGCCGTAGACGCCTTCGGGGCCGTCCTTCAGGGCAAACCAGTGAAGCCTCTCCTGGAGCCCGGCGCTGATGGCGTTCAGTTTTTCCGCGTCCCTGGCCCTGCGCAGCGCCTTAACCTCGGCCTGGAGGTGCTCCACCCTCTCCAGGATGGTGTCCTCGTCGGCGGAGAGCATGCCGCTGATCTCCGCCACGAACCTCCACATCTTCTGAAACATCCTGAGGGCCACCAGGCCGGTAACCGCCGTAATCCGCCTGGTTCCGGAGCCGATGCCCTCCTCCCGGATGATCTTGAAGGGGCCTATCTCCCCCGTAGCGGCCACGTGCAGGCCGCCGCAGAGCTCCGCAGAAAAGTCCGAAATGCTCACCACCCGGACCACGTCTTCGTATTTCTCGTCAAAAAGCGCCTTGGCCCCGGCCTCCCTGGCGGACTCCATGTCCGTATGCTCCACCTCCAGGGGGGTATTATCAAGAATACGGCTGTTGACCTCCATCTCCACGGACAGAAGCTGCTCCCGCGTCAGAGGCTCAAAATGGGTGTAGTCAAACCGGAGGCTGCCCTCCCCCACCAGCGAGCCCGCCTGGCGAACGTGGCCCCCCAGCACCCTCCCCAGGGCTTCGTGAAGAAGGTGGGTCGCAGTATGGTTGCGCTTTATGGCATTTCTTCGCTCCACGTCCACTTCGGCCTTAACGGATTCAAGGGGCGCAATGCGTCCCGAAAGGACCTTCACCCTGTGGACGGTAAGCCCCCTCTGAATAACGGCGTCAAGGACCTTTGCCCGGACAGTATCGGAGGACAGGAAGCCCGTATCCCCCACCTGGCCGCCCTTTTCGCCGTAGAAGGGCGTGGAGCGGAGGATTACCTCGCCCTCCTGCCCCTCCTCAAGAGCGCCTGCGGTCTCGCCGTTGACAATCACCGCCGCGACTACAGAGAGTCCCTCGGACGAGCCATATCCTGTAAACTCAGTATCCCCCAGCTCTTCGTGGAGTTCGGAATATACGTCGCCGGTCATCTCGCTTCGCTTCTGCTTGCTGGAAGCCCTGGCCCGCTCCCTCTGGGCCTCCATGGCGCAGTCGAAGCCTGCCGTGTCCACGGTGAAGCCCTTCTCCTCGGCAATCTCCGCAGTGAGTTCCAGGGGGAAGCCGTAGGTGTCGTAAAGCTCAAAGGCCACGTCCCCGGGAAGCTCCGTCCTTCCGGCGGCCTTCAGCCTGGACGTCTCGCCGTCAAGCAGGTCGGTACCCTGCTCCAGGGTGCGCCCGAAACGTTTCTCTTCCACGCTGATAATCTGCTCAATGGTCAGCCTGTTATCGGTCAGCTCCCGGTAGGGGTCGGCCATCAGGTCTATCACGTCGGGGAGAAAGTCCGTAAGGAAGGGTCGGTAAACCCCCAGCAGGCGGCCGAAACGCACTGCCCGCCGCAGAAGGCGGCGGAGCACGTAACCCCGCCCTTCGTTGGAGGGAAGAATGCCGTCGGCAATCATAAAGGCTACCGACCTGATATGGTCGGCAATAACCCGCACCGCCAGGTCGGACCGGGGGTCATGGCCGTACCGCGCCCCGCCCATGGCGCAGGCCCGCTCGATCATGGGCATAAAAAGGTCGGTCTCAAAGTCGGTCTTAACCCGCTGCACAATGGACGTAAGCCGCTCCAGCCCCATTCCGGTGTCAATATTCTTTTTGGGAAGGGGAACCAGCGTTCCGTCCTTTTGCAGGTCAAACTGGGTAAACACGAGGTTCCAGATCTCCAGGTAGCGGTCGCAGTCGCACCCCACGGCGCACTCCGGCCTTCCGCAGGAAAACTCCGGCCCCTGGTCGTACATAATCTCCGAGCAGGGACCGCAGGGCCCCTGGGCGCCCATAAACCAGAAGTTGCCGTCCCTGCCGAAGCGGAAAATCCTCTCGTCGGGGACTCCCACCAGCCTGCGCCAAACGTCGTAGGCTTCCTCGTCCTCCTCGTAGATGGTAACCGACATGCGGTCGGCCTCAAGACCCATGACTTCAGTAAGGAACTCCCACCCCCAGGTTATGGACTCCTTCTTGAAGTAATCCCCCCAGGCGAAATTCCCCAGCATCTCGAAAAAAGTATGGTGCCTGGCGGTACGGCCCACGTTTTCAATATCGTTGGTCCGCACGCACTTCTGGGAGGTTACGGCCCTCGGCGTCTCGGGTTTTTCAATCCCCAGGTAGTAGGGCTTGAAGGGCACCATCCCCGCAATGGTAAAAAGCAGGGAGGGGTCGTCGGGTATGAGGGAGAAACTGGGGTAGTGTTTGCTTCCCTTGGAAACCCAGAAATCTATAAATTTGGAACGTACTTCCTTGCCTGATCTCCACTGCATTTAAGCTATTCCTCCATAATGTTTTGCTAATATTTAGCCCTTCAGCAAATTATCCCGCATTTCTCTCGATTTTGCCAGGATTGTTTCTTTATCGGCCCCCGGAAATTCTCCGTCTTTGTAGAGCCACTTTCCGGCGACCATGGTTCCCGTTACGTCGTCGGAGCTTCCGGCGTACGCCAGAAAATGGGCGGCGTTGTCTTCGTCTATGCCTATGTAGTTGGGCCGGTCCAGGTCCACCGTTACCAGGTCGGCGGCCCAGCCTTCCTTCAGCAGTCCCTTATTCTTAAAGCCTGCGGCGACTGCCCCCTCGTAAGCAGCCATCCTTAACGCGTCTTTTGCAGGTACGGCGGTGGGGTCCTTTGCCACTCCCTTGTGCAGCAGGGCGGCGGCCCTCATTTCTCCTCACAGGTCAAGCCTGTTGTTGCTGGCGGCGCCGTCGGTGCCAAGGGCGATTGCCCCCCCTTTTTTCATCAGTCCCGGCAGGTCCATCACGCCGCTCCCCAGCTTCATGTTGCTGTTGGGGTTGTGGG
>JAAYQT010000376.1 GCA_012519165.1 Synergistaceae bacterium | reverse complement strand
TATTGCCAGGATAATAAGCATAAGAAGCCGCTTTTTTAAAAGGCTCATTTTTCCGCCTCCCTTCAAAATGAATAGTTTTTCAAATTATACCATTTGTACGATTCGGGCTGCAGAAACTCACTGACCCGCCGGAGGGTTAAATCCTCCCCTCCGTGTATAATAAACGGACGGTTTAGTATTCTGCGGCCGGAAGGGAGAATACCATGAAAAAATACATCTACATCGACTACGAAAACCTGCCGGGGGTTGAGGTGGAGGATATAGAGGACTCTAAAATCCTCATCTTCCTTGGCGAAAACCAGAAAAAAATCCCCACCGATACCATCAGGAGGACCCAGCCCATGGGCGACCGGGTAGAGTGGATCACCATCAGCGGGGCGGGCCGGAACGCCCTGGACTTCCACATCGCCTACTACTTGGCAAAAAACCACACAGACCCGTCGGCGTGCCACTATATTGTGTCCATGGATTCAGGCTACGACCCCCTGATCCGGCATGTGGGAACCTTCGGCCAGAAGTGCAAAAGGGTCATCACCCTGGAGGACATTAAGGAGAAGCCCACCCTGAGCAAGGAACTTGCGCCCAAGTACGCCAAAGTCCTGGAGATACTTAAAAAGCAGAACAAGGCCCGCCGCCCCAAGTCCCGTAAGACGCTGTCTTCCAGCATCGATACCCTCTTCCAGGGGCAGATGGCGGCGGAGGATATCGAGCTTATAGTGGAAAATCTGTTCAGGGAGCGGTTCATGGAGGAGAAAAACAGGCGAATAACCTACCTGGACTGAGCAAAACGCAAATAAAGAAGGCCCGGCTCATCGCCCGGGCCTTCTGCCGTACTTAAGGAAGCTCTGATCAAGTGCGTTTTGTTCGTTACAAGGTCCGTTGGCATCAGCTGTCTACACAAACGAAAGGAACTTAATCAGTGGTTCCTTAAAATCTTAAACTTTTTTCCGTATCTCCGCAATGCGGCTTACTATCTCCCCGGCCGTGCGGCGGATCGTTTCTGCGTCGGCCTCGCGCCCTCCCGGCTTGACCAGGGCGCTGCCAAGTCCTACCGCAAAGGCCCCCGCCTTGAACCAGTCCTCCAGGTTGCCCGGGTTTACCCCCCCGATGGGCATGATCTGCGCGTTGGGAAGGGGCCCGTGTACCGCCTTTATGAAGGACGGCCCCAGCGTCTCGCCGGGGAAGGCCTTTACTACCTCGGCGCCCCATTCCATTGCCCGCACTATCTCGGTTACAGTGCCCACGCCGGGCATATAGGCCACGCCGTAGCGGTTGCAGAGCCTGGCCACCTCTTCGCTGAAGCAGTGGGAGACGATGAACTCCGCCCCCGACTCGATGCAGAGTCTGGCGCTCTCCGGGTCCGCCACCGTGCCCGCCCCCAGTATGAGGCCCTTTGCCTTATGCCGTGCCGACGCCTCCTTCATGATGTCGAAGGAGCCCCGGAAGGTGGTGGACACCTCCAGTACGTCTATGCCCCCCTCGAAGATGGCCCCCGCGGCCTCCACGCCCGCCTTTACGTCCGCAGTCCTGATGATTCCCACCACGCCCAGTTCATGAGTTCTTTTCAGAACCTGGTATTTTCTTATATTCATTCCCCTGCCACCCCTTCATTGACGTTAAAGTTTTCAAACAGTAGAATGATTTTATTATAAGTCGGCCGCCCGCCAACTTCAACCTGCGCTGCGCAAAGGGGCGGCGGGCTCCATTGGATGGGACAATAATATAAGGGGGCGACGGGTATGACCCGGGATATATACAGGGAGCTTGGGGTCAGGACTGTAATCAACGCGGCGGGCACCTACACCATGGTGGGGGGCTCCCGGATGAGCGAGGCCACCCTGGAGGCCATGGCCTCGGCGGCGCGGAACCACGTGGTTATTAAGGAACTGCAGGGGAAGGTCCACGATCGGCTGGCCTCCCTTACCAGGAACGAGGCGGCCTTCGTGACCAACGGGGCGGCCGCCGCCCTTCACGTTGCGGGCGCGGCAGCGATCGCCAAAAGATATGGCCGCCCATTCCAAACCCTCTCCCGGGAGCAGATAGAAAAAAGTGAAATAGTCGTCCACAGGGCCCACAGGAACCCCTACGACTGGTCCCTGCGGCTGCTGAACTGCACCCTGGTGGAGATAGGCTACCCCAACATGATCCTCCCCACGGTGAAGGAAGACCTTGAATACGCCATAACAGAGAACACGGCCGCCGTGTTCTACTTTTTTATGCCCCCGGGGGGCTGGACTGCCAGAGGGGCCCTCTCCCTGGAGGAGACAATCGAAGTCGCATCGAAGCGTGGAGTGCCGGTGATTGTGGATGCCGCGGCCCAGGTTCCGCCGGCTGAAAACTTGTGGAAGCTCACGGGGCTTGGCGCCGAGACCTGCATTTTCAGCGGGGGCAAGGACCTTAAGGGCCCCCAGGCAAGCGGCCTCATGGTGGGAAGTAAGGAGTTCTTCTCCTGGGTGGAGAGGACGGCCTTCCCTACCTACGGCGTAGGGCGGATGTTCAAGGTGGGCAGGGAGGAGATAGTGGGCCTGCTGGCTGCGGTGGAGCAGTACGTGTCCTCCGACGGCGATGAGCGGCTCCGGTGGGCGGAGGAAAGAGTTGAGGGCGCCATCAGGGCCTTCAGCGACAACCCCGTGGTGAAGGCCGAAAGGGTCTTTCCCAACGAGGCGGGGCAGCCCTTCCCCCAGATGGCATTTCGCTTCGCCCGGCCCGGGTGCGCCGGGGAGGTCTTAAAGCTGCTGATGGAGGGGGAGCCTGCCATCTTTACCATGGCTGCCGACGGCGAGTCGGTCTTCGTAAACCCCATGACCCTTAAGGACGGGGAAATTGACGCTATTATGGACAGGATCAGGGAGATAGGGGCCCTGTTTGCGGAACGGGAGGAATAGTGAGGCCCATGGCGGAAGATATGGGGCGCGGCGAAATGGCGTTTGTCCCTCCCCCGGGAAGCCTTATTATCAGGGGAGGAAGGGTTATGGACCCGGCCGGGGGCGTGGACGAGGTCTGCGACCTTGCCGTCTCGGAGGGTAAGATTGCGGGGCGGGGGAAGAACCTGCCAACGGACGGCGCGGCGAAGGTAATTGACGCCACGGGCCTGCTGGTGACCCCGGGAATTGTGGACATCCACACCCATTTATATTCTACGGGGGGGAACCCGGAGGCCTGGGCGGGGGAGTACAGCGTCTCCCCCGACGGGTTCAGCTTCAGAAGTGGCGTAACCACCATGGTGGACGCGGGGAGCGCGGGGCGGAGGAACTTTGACCACTTCCGGGTGACGGTGATCGACAGGGTAAAGACCCGAACGCTGGCTTTTTTGAATATCGCGGGCTACGGCATGTTAAGCGACATGATAGAGCAGCACGCTCCGGACTTTGATGCAGAAGCTGCCGCAAAAACGGCGAAAAAGCACAGGGACGTCATCGTGGGCATAAAGAGCGCCCACTACTGGGGGCCGGGGTGGGAGTCGGTGGACCGGGCGGTGGATGCCGGGGAGGCCGCCGGACTGCCCGTGATGGTGGATTTCGGGTTCTTCGTGAGGGAGCGGCCCTACTGGAGGCTTGTCACCGAAAGGCTCCGCAGGGGTGATATAAGCACCCACTGCTTCAGGGCCACCGTGCCAGTGGCGGACGAAGTGGGGCGGGTCTACCC
>JAAYQT010000375.1 GCA_012519165.1 Synergistaceae bacterium | reverse complement strand
AAGCGTCAGAACCACCGTCCCGGATAGCCAGTCAAAATTGGAGGGGGGATAAAATCCCCCTCTTTTTTGTATCCTTGTAATCGGAAGATGTTGATTGCAGAAAATACACCATAGGGGTATAATGCTCACGATTTAACCCAACTATTCCAAAAAGGCGGGTGTGTGACCGTGAAAAAGTGCGACCTTTTAGTAATCGGCATGGGCCCTGCGGGCATGGCGGTGACTGCCATGGGCGCTGCCATGGGCCTTTCCGTGCTCTCCATCGAGAAGGACAAGGTAGGGGGCGAGTGCCTTAACTGCGGCTGTATCCCCAGCAAGGCCCTTCTGAAGGCGGGGGAGGCCCTTCACTCGGCCAAAAATTTGAGGGGCTACGGCATTGAGGGGCAGTTCACCCTTAACTCCTCCGACCCCATGCAGGTGGTAAGGGACAAGACCCACGCCATCAACGACAAAAAGTTCCAGAAGGCCTTCGAGCGGGCTACCATGGTGAAGGGCGAGGCGGAGTTCCTGGACGACAGGACTGTGCAGGTGGCGGGCGAGAGCTATACTGCGAAAAAGATCTTCATCGCCACCGGGACGGAGCCCTTCGTCCCCCCCATCCCCGGGCTGTCGGACGTGCCGGACATCCTCACCAACATGAACATGTTTGAAATTGAAAAGATGCCCGAATCCCTGGCCATAATCGGAGGCGGCGCCATAGGGTCCGAGATGGCCCAGGCCTTCTCCCGCCTGGGGACGAAGGTCTCCCTTGCCCACATGGACCCCCACCTGGTGCCGGTGGGCGACGGGGAGGCGGGGAGGCTCCTGGAGGAGGTCTTCGCCGGGGAGGGAATTGAAGTCCACAACGGGGCAAAGATCACCTCAGTCTCAGTGGAGGGCGGCCTGATTAAAACGGTCACCGACAAGGGGACCCTGACCTCCGAGCGGATCCTGGTGGCGGCGGGCCGAAAGCCGGTTATCGAGCCCCTGCGCCTCGACAGGGCGGGGGTGGAGTTTACAAGGAAGGGCATAACGGTGGACGGCCGCATGAGGACCAGCAGGCCCCACATCTACGCAGTGGGGGACTGCAACGGCCACAGTCTGCTGTCCCACGCCGCCATGCACCAGGGGATGCTCGCCCTCATGGACGCCATGTCCCCCGTGCCCATGGGCATGCTGAAGCGGGAGAGGTACGTGGTGCCCTGGGCGGTCTTCACCCAGCCCGAGATTGCCCAGGTCGGCATGACTGAGAAGGAGGCCCTGGAGAAGGGGCTGAAGGTCCACGTGGTGAAGAAGGACTTCCGCTCCTACGGCCGCACTGTGGCAGACGGCCGGCCCGAAGGCTTCATCAAGGTGATAACCGGCCCCCGGGGGAAGATCTACGGCGCCACCATCGTGGGCGAGGCGGCCAGCGAGCTTATCCACGAGTGGACCATGGCCATCCAGTACAAAAAGAAGATGCACCACGTGATGATGATGCAGCACGCCTTCCCGTCAGTCTCCATGATCAACAAGATGGTAGCCGAGGACTGGATGATGGAGAAGATGAAGTCGAAGTGGATGCAGAGGCTTGTAAAGCTGGTTAAGTAGGGGAGCTCAGAAAATGTCCGGGCCGGGGGGAGATCCTCCGGCCCTTTTTTCAGGCGCTTCGAAAATTGACTTTCTCCCCGTCGAGCAATAAAATTACTCACAGCCGTAAATCCAAAAAAGAAGGTTCAACCATGCTGGAATCCCTTATCACATCCAAGACCAGAACAAGGCTGCTGCTTAAATTCTTCCTCAACCCCGAGACCAGCGCCTACTTAAGAAGCCTGGCAGACGAGTTCGGCGAGTCCACCAACGGCGTGAGGGTGGAGCTTAACCGCCTTTCCGAGGCAGGGCTGCTTGAATCCGCCGACGAGGGCCGCACCAAGGTCTATCGGGCCAATACCAGGCACCCCCTCTTCCCTGAGCTTCGCAAAATTGCCGCCAAGACCCTGGGCATCGACCAGGTCGTGGAGCAGGTGATCCGGCGCCTGGGCAGCGTGGAGCTGGCCTTTGTCACCGGCGACTACGCCCGGGGGATCGACTCGGGCCTCATCGACCTGGTGATAGTGGGGGAGATTGACAAGGCCTACTTCGACCAGCTCTCGGAGAAGATAGAGGGCCTGATTGGGCGGAAGATCCGGGGGCTT
>JAAYQT010000374.1 GCA_012519165.1 Synergistaceae bacterium | reverse complement strand
CCGGCGCCTGTTCTCCGTCCCTCAGGGTGGTATCAAAAATTTTTACCCGGCCTGTCTCGTTCATGTTTCTCTCTCCCTTCGAGTCTCGTTTTAAAAAATAAAAAAAGGGCCGGAACCCCGCTTAAGAGGTTCCGGCCCTGGAATGCCCCTGCGCAGCCTACCGGGCTGCCGGCGTTCCCGGGGGGAACCGGCATCCGAGGAGGAGAAGGCTGATGAAATCGATGCAACAATTGTTCAGGGTAGTTGTATTGGCCATTGATTTGCTCCTCCTTTCGCCGCTGATCGGTAATTTCGGATCATTCTGGAGGAGAACGCCGTAAATGTCAATACCCTTTGTTAAGAACTAAATAGTCAGTCAAGTCGGAGGCTGCTTTCCCCGGGCGCCGTCCCTCACCGCCGGGGGATTTCAAACTCGCAGGGGACCCCGACCTGGCACTTGCCGCAGCCGTACCGGGGAGAAAATTTTACCCCCGTAAGGCGGACGTATTCGTTGCAAATTGCGTGATCTTTGCCTTTCTCAAGGGATATGGCGTTCACGGGGCAAAGCTCCGCGCACCTGCCGCACATGGAGCAGTTCCCGTAAATATTGTCCGGGACGGCGTTGTCCGGCTCTATGAGCGCATCGGTGATTATGCTGCCAAACCGCCCCGCGATCCCCTTGCGGGTGATAAAGCCCTTTGAAAGCCCGAAGGTCCCCAGGCCGCAGACGAAGGCGGCGTGCCGTTCGGACCAGTTGCTGGTGAAGCTTACGGGCCAGGGGGCGCCCCGGTCGTCCATAAAGACCTGGTTGTCGTTGTAACAGAAGGCGAATTTAGGGTTTACAGCCGGGGCCAGAGCCCTCCGGCCCTGACCGGCTGCCCACTCCTCCAGGGCCCGGGAGAGGCGGTTAATAAAGTCCTGCCCCTCTATTCTTGCATGAAGCCACTCCGGCGAGGGGTCGTCCCCCCCTGCATTGCTCGCCCTTACGGAGCGGGAAAAGGGCAGGAAGAAGGAAAATACGGAACGGGCGCCCTCAAGCCAGTCCGCCGGAAGAGGGTGGTGGGGGCCGATAACGCCGGACTCCCGGAGCTTTAAGAAGGCAGGGTCCGAGGCCGCCGCAAAGCCGCATACGGCTGCGTCAAACATTTCCAGCCCTGAAAGGTCCGGCCTTATGGCTTTTTCTTCGGAGACCCTGTTCCACCCCGAGTTTTGCCTGAAATCCTCAATAAAGTTAATTACGTCCTGTTTTTTCATGCGAGCGCCTCCCCCCCTTTCGGGGTTCCGGAATCATTTTTCAAAAAGGCCTTTTTGAACGGCATGCCCGTCGCGGACCATGATTTTGCCTCTCGCCACGACGGTATCAAGGTCAAGGCCGTCCTCCCTTATGAGCAGAACGTCCCCGTCCATCCCTTCCCTGATGCGCCCCTTTGCAGAAAGGCCGATCCGGTCCGCAGGGTTCGTGGATACTATGCGCACCGCCGTTTCGACCGGAATCCCGGCCCTGATCATCCCGGCGAACTCCTCGTAAAGGGCCCTTACCGGGGAAATGAGGGGGCGGGCTTCTCCGGTCGCCGGGCCGGCCAGGGTCATGACGCCGTTGCCGTCGGAGCTCATGGTTATCCGCTCCGCAGGGGCCCCCCCATCCAAAAGATACTGCACGGCCCCGGGCGGGTCTACTGCCTCGCTGAAGCCGTAGCGGGCCGATACTCCGGCGCTCAGGTCGACGTTCCCCCCCATTTTCGCCCACTCCAGGGCCTCCCCAAGTACCCGGGCGGACCTGTTGAGGTGGGTCGGGATCAGCTGTGCGACGGGGATATCCGTTCCGGAGACTGCCTCGGCCAGGGGTTTCAGCCGGTCGGGCCCCTCGCCGATATGGACCATAACGGGGCCCTTCTTGCCTGCAAGGATTCCCCCCGCGCGGGCCTGCGAAACTGCCTCCCTTAAGGTCTGAAGGGAGGCGTGGGACGAACGGTGGTCGGAGAAGGCGACCTTCAGGCCCACAACCTCTTCCACCAGGATTATGTCGCTTGCCGCGTCGGTGGTTAAACACGGTCCGGGCAGCTGGTAGGCCCCAGTGTAGATTTTTGCCGTAATTCCTTCGGCTGAAAGGGAGCGGGCTTTCATCAGCAGATCCCTTAGGGAGCGGGTAAAACCGTCGGTCCCCAAAAGCCCTACGGCCGTCGTAATTCCGGCGCCCGTCAGTTCCGAAAGGCCCGTCGGGGGCGTCCTGTACAGGGGGCCCCCTTCCCCCCCGGCGCCGTTGAAATGAACGTGGCCGTCAACAATTCCCGGTACTGCAATTAATCCGCCGCCGTTAATCGTTTTAACCGAAAAGGGTAAGCTGTTAAAGTTTTCGGCCGTACCCGCTTCTGCGACCTTAACCACCTTGCCGCCAAGGATAAAAATATCCCGCGCGCCCGATGGCTCCGGGGCGTAAACTTTTACGTTTTTAATAATAAGGCCCTGCATTTCCGGCGTCGTCCTCCTTGTCCCCGCTGAGCGGAACCGGCAGGATTTTTTGACGGGAAATTCCCGTCTGCGGCTTTCGCCTGCTTCGTAATTATACCCCTTTGGTAACCCGGCGCAGAAAAATTTTATATCATTTTGACAGAAAATATAAAGAGCATTATACTTTCAGTTGTCGGCGTTTTTTATGTCCGGCGGAGGTACCGTTTTAAAATACTTAAGGAGGCGGTAATTTTGAAGAGGAGAGCGCTTTTTGCAGTTCTTGCAGCGGTGTTTGTTTTTGCGTGCCTTACCCCGGCCCTGGCGGCCCCTAAGATCATCAAGATCGGCCACACCGGCACCCAGGACCACCACTACCAGATGTACCTTGAGACGTGGGCTGAAAAGGTATCCGAGAGGACTGAGGGCCGTTACAAGTTCGAGATCTATCCTTCAGACCTTTACGGAAAGCCCAATCAGCTTATTGAGGGCGCCCAGCTCGGCACCACGGACATGGTGCTTGCCACCGGCTCCCTGCTTACCTCCTACTACCCCAAAATCGGGGTACTCAGCCTTCCTTTCGTATTCAAGGACTCGCAGGAGGCCCACGACGTGCTTAACGGCCCCGTGGGCAAGGAGTTTGAAGAAGGGCTCGCAAAGAAGAACCTCATCATCCTTGGCTGGTGGGAGAACGGAATGCGCCACCTATTCCCGCCCAGGCCGGTCAACGGTATCGAGGACCTCAAGGGCCTGAAGCTCCGGGTAATTAACTCCGCCGAGATGATCGACACCATCAACGCCTTCGGCGCAAGCGCGGTCCCCATGGCTTTCAACGACGTCTACTCCGCATGGCAGCTGAAGACCATCGACGGCTGCGAGGGAACCACCACCCACATGCTTACCCAGAAGTACTTCGAGCTCACCAAGTCTGCGGCGCTGCTGTGGTACATGCACGTGTCCAACCCCCTGGTGGCCTCCAAGAGGCTCTGGGACTCCATCCCCGATGCGGACAAGGAAGTTTTCCTTGACGAGTCTAAGAAAATGAGCGCCTTCTCCTTCGACTTCCAGAAAGAGATGGACGAAAAGGAGATCAAGGAGTGCGAGGCCCTCGGCGTGGTCTTCACCAGGCCCGACAGGGAGCCCTTTGTCAAGGCCGTGGAGCCCGTGTACGAGAAGTACCGCTCCAAGTACGGCGACGTCCTCGACAAGATCCAGGCCATCACCGGCGCAAAGTAACGGCTGTTCCTTCACAGGTAGGCGATCCGGGGCGTTCCCCGGATCGTCCCTTTTATATATGCCCGCGCCCGGAAAAGGCCCGGGGGGAGGTTAAACGGTAGATGCTGAAGCTGCTCAAGTTTTTGAACGACAAGCTGACCTGGCTCATGAACCTGCTCATGGTGGTTCTCATGTCCCTCATGACGGTGTTTGTGGTAGCGCAGGTAATTTTCAGGTACGTCCTCATGAAGCCCTTATCGTGGTCGGAGGAGCTTGCGGGATACCTGTTCTCCGGGGTCTTCTTTTTCGGCGCGGTGCTGCTCTACAGGGAGTCCCGCCACATCAACATGTCCCTGCTGGTAGAGTCAATTAAAAGCAGGTTCGCCAGGCAGCTGGTGGTGGTAGCCGCCCACCTCTGCTCCTTTTTCTTTTTGGCGGTTATGGTCTGGTACTCGTTCCCCATGGCTATGATGATTCTGGAATTCGACTCCGTTTCCCCCTCCATGGAGTGGCTGAAGCTGGGGTACGTCTTCATGATTGTGCCGGCGGCAAGCGTCCTGGGCCTTGTGGTAATGCTGGAAGTCATTCTTGAATCCCTCGTTAAATTAAAGGAGTCGCGGTCATGAGTCTCTGGCTTGTACTTTTCTTTGTGTTCTTTCTGGTAATCGGGGTGCCCATCGCCGTTGCCCTGGGCCTGACGTGTATTTTTTCGGTGCTCGTGACCGGCGCCATGGGGGTGGAGGTTTTAATCCAGAAGACTTTCAACGCCGGCAACTCCTTTGCCCTCATGGCCATCCCCTTCTTTATCCTGGCCGGGAACATTATGGCGGTGGGCGGCGTATCCAGGCGGCTGGTCAACCTGGCGGGGGCCATGCTGGGGAGGGTGAGCGGAGGACTTGCCCTGGTGGCAACCCTGGCGTCAACCTTTTTCGGCGCCGTCTCCGGCTCTGCGCCCGCCACAACTGCGGCCATCGGCGGAGTGATGGTGGGGCCCATGGTGGAGAAGGGGTACGACAAGAACTTCGCAGGGGCGGTGGTGGCGGCCTCGGGCACCATCGGGCTGATCATCCCGCCCAGCCTCACCATGGTGCTCTACGGCGTGTCCACAGGGGTCTCCATCGGGGAGCTATTCATTGCCGGAGTGATCCCCGGTATAATCATCTGTATAGTACTTATGATTGTTGAGTACTTTATCTCGGTAAGGAGGGGCTACAAGGGGGAGGAACCCGCCACTCTGAAGACCGTATCCACTTATTTCAGGCAGGCGGTCTTCGCCCTGTTTATGCCCGTCATCATTCTGGGGGGAATCTACGCGGGCATCTTTACCCCTACCGAGTCGGCGGCGGTGGCGGTAGTCTACGGCCTGCTGGTGGGCATCTACATCCACAAGGAGCTAAGGTGGAGGGACGTCCCGGACCTTATCCTGAAGTCGGCCAAGTCCACGGCCCTGGTGATGTACCTCATGGTTACGGCGGAAGTGCTTACCTACGTCCTGGTGAGCGAGCAGATCCCCCAGACCATTGCCGCGTCCATCCTCACCATCTCCACCAACGCCGTTGTGGTGCAGCTTATCATGGTGTTTATCCTGCTGGTGGTGGGCACCTTCCTCAACAACTCCGCTGCCATGGTGCTCCTTGCGCCGATTTTTTACCCCATAATCATGAGCCTTGGCGTAGACCCCCTGTTCTTCGGCATAATCATGGTCATCTCCCTGGCCATAGGCCACAATACGCCCCCGGTGGGCCTGTGCCTGTTTATTGCCTGCGACATCGGAAACCTGAAACTTGAACACCTGGTGAAGGAGATTGCGCCCCTGGTGGCGGCCCTGATAGTCACCGTAGTGGTTTTAAACTTCTTCCCCGACGTAATCCTCTTCCTGCCGAAGATGATGCGTTAGCTTCTCCGTTAATAAAAAAGAGCGCCGGCGGAGGACCGGCGCTCTTTTCTTTCCCCGGCTTAACCCAGGCTTTTAACCGCCCGTTCTATCCTCTCCAGGCCCTCTTTAAGCAGCGACCTGGGGGTGGCTATGTTAATCCTGGCAAAGCCCGTCCCTCCCGTGCCGAACCAGTGCCCCCCGTCCAGGGCCACTCCGCCCTTTTCAACGAAGAGCTTCTCAAGGTCGGGGCCCGACATATTAAGGGTGCGGCAGTCCAGCAGCGGAACGTAGGTCCCGTCCGGTTTCACAAGTTTTATCCCCGGAAGCCTTTCGGCCAGAAACTGGTCGATGTACTCAAGGTTCTTCTCCAGGTAGACGGTCAGCTCGTCCAGCCAGGCGTCCCCGTGCCTGTAAGCCGCCTCAAGGCCGATCGTCCCGAAGACGTTGCCCCCGTCGATGTGGAGGAAATCCACCACCGACTGGTAGTTGTCCCGCAGCCTTTTGGAAGGGATTATAACTGCGGCGGTGGCAAGGCCCGCCACGTTGAAGGTCTTGCTGGGCGCCACGGTGGAGATGGTGAGCTGGGCGATCTCCTCCGACACGTCCGCCAGGGGGGTGTGCTTTGCCCCGTGGAAGAGCACGTCGCAGTGGATTTCGTCGGAGATTACAATTATCCCCCTGGCTGCGCACAGTGCGGCGAACTTCTCAAGCTCCTCCCTGGTCCAGACCCTGCCTCCGGGGTTATGGGGGGAGCAGAGAAAGGCCATTTTCACCGATGAGTCGTCCAGCTTGCGCTCAAGGTCTTCGAAGTCCATCCAGAACCGCTCGCCGTCAAAGGCGAGGGGGTTTTCCACCACCCGCCTGCCCCTGCCGGTGATGGCGGCAAAGAAGGGGTAGTAGACGGGGGGCTGAACCAGGATTCCGTCCCCGGGCTGGGTGAAGGCGAGCATGGAGACTGCCAGGGCGGGCACCACGCCGGGAGTGTGGCGGATCCACTCCGTGTCGGGCCGCCACCCGTGGCGGCGCTCCATCCAGGAGGCTACGGCCTCCCGGTAGGGCTCAAACCGCCTTGTATAACCCAGCACTCCGTGGTCTATCCGCTCCTGCAGGGTCTCCAGAATCTCGGGGGGCGCCTTGAAGTCCATGTCGGCAATCCACATGGGGAAGAGGTCGTTTGTACCGAAGAGGGGTTCCATCCCGTCCCATTTTGCGCTGATGGTACCCCGCCTCTCAATCACTGCATCAAAATCGTATTTACTCATGAATTCTCCTCGCTTTCGTCCTGAATCCAATTTATGATTAAAATGATTTACGGCTCGCAATGCCCAACATAATACCATTTTTCTTTAAATTAGGAGTTCCTTTCCCCCCTTGCCTCCCCCAGCGGAAAGTGGTATCTTTCTTCTTGACTCCCGCATCACACGCAACATGTTGCGTGTGATGCGGGAGTCAAGAAGAAAGATACCACTTTCCGCTGGGGGAGGCAAGGGGGG
>JAAYQT010000373.1 GCA_012519165.1 Synergistaceae bacterium | reverse complement strand
GCGTTTAGCGCCAGCAGGTTGGTCTGGTCGGCAATGCCCCCTATCTGGGCGACGAAGTTCTGGATCTCCCTGGCCCTGTCCCCCAGGTTTTTGACCTCCCCGGCGGACCTGGCCGCGTCTTCTGCCATCTTGGCTACGCTCCTGGCCACGTTGGCCACTGCCTTTGTACCCTCCTCGCCGGATGCCCTCGCCGTTTCTACCTCTCCTGCCATCTCGGTGCTCTTCTGGGCCGACGACTGGGCGCCGCTTGCCACTTCCTGCACCGATGCGGTAATTTCCTCGCTTGCCGCAGCCAGGTTTTCCATCTGGGAGGAGACGTCGTCCACACCGGCCCTGGACTCCTCCACGCCTGCGTTGGACTCCTCCGCAAGGGCGGAGAACTCCTCGGCGGTGGTTCCCAGGCGTTGAGAGGCCTCGTTAATGGCGCCCATGACCTCCCTGAGCTTTCCGCCCATGGCCTCGAGCGCCCTGGCTACGGTGGTTACCTCGTCCCTGCCAGTGGTGTCAAAGCGGACGGTGAGGTCCCCCTCGGCAAACACCCCTACCTGGCTCGTAAGTCCGTTAAGGGCCCGCGCCACGGAGAGTGCGATGACAATGCCAAGGAAGACGCCAAGGGCAACGGAGATTGTGGCCAGAGTCACAAGCACTTTTATGGCCGTCGCAATTTCTGCGGCGTCCTCCTGGTTGGTCCTGTCGCTCCAGTCGATGGCGAAGGCGGCCAAGTCCCTCTGGGCGTCCTGCAGGCCGTCCAGGGATTTCTCCGCCTTTTGCCGGAAGACATCGAAGGCCTCCTGGTCTTTATTTTGCATGGCAAGTTCAAAGACTTCGCCGCTCGCAGCCCTGAACTCCGCAAGATGTTTTTCCGCATCGGCCAGCCGTTTAATCTCCCGCTCTTCAAGGTCGATCTTCTTGTAATTGCTCAGGTTTTCGTCGTTCATCTTCCTTCTTTCGACTATCTGATCGAAGAGATTCCTCATTTCGGCTTCATCGTCGGTGAGTATCATAAGCAGGAGGTTTGATCTTATTCTGTTTACGTTATTTCGGATGTCGTTTGTCCAGAAAACCGGTAAAACGCCACTTTTGTACATATCGTCCAGGTCGTCCCGGGCGGCTGCGAGCCTGGCATAGCCGAGAAGGGAGGCCGCCGCAGTGAAAAGACAGAGGACCGCCACCAGGATCAAGAGGCGAAAGCGGATGGAGATGCTGCGAAAGAACCTTAACATGAAAGACTCACTCCTTTTTGAAAATTTTGGGCTGACAGGATATTTACCCATAAACAAATATACCACACTAATGATAAAAAACTGAAGCAGTTTAACGTGTTTGTATCAAATTATTCAGACGGCAAGGTTTTCCCGGAGTTGCCCCACCGCCCTGCCGGGAATAGCCCCCCGTCAGCCTCCCGGCAAACAGCCGAAAAATATGCTTGACGGCGCGGCCCTCTATTGTCTATTCTTGAGCTGGTTTTTAAAAAAGGAAAGGAGAAATTCAACCCATGAAAAGTGTGCTTAACCGGATAGGCGAACTGGGGATTGTGCCCGTTGTCAGGCTGGACAGGGCGGAGGACGCCCTGCCCCTTGGGAAGGCCCTGCTGGAGGGGGACCTGCCCGTAGCGGAAGTGACCTTCCGCACCGACGCCGCCGAGGAGTCCATTAGAATTCTTGCCGGAGAGCTGCCTGGTCTCCTGGTGGGCGCCGGCACCGTCCTAACCAGGGAGCAGGTCAAAAAAGCGGTGGACGCCGGGGCGAAGTTCATTGTAACGCCGGGGTTTAACCCGTCGGTGGTGGACTACTGCGTTGAGAACAATATACCCGTAACGCCGGGGATCAACAGCCCGTCCCAGATCGAGATGGCCCTGGAGAGGGGCCTGGACACGGTGAAGTTCTTCCCCGCCGAGCAGTCCGGCGGCCTTGCCATGCTCAAGGCCATGAGCGGCCCCTACGGGTCGGTAAAATTCATCCCCACCGGGGGCGTGGACGCAAAAAACATGCTCTCCTACCTGGCTTTCGACAAGATACTGGCAGTGGGGGGGAGCTGGATGGTTAAGCCGGAGTTTGCGGCCGAAGGCAGGTTTGACGAGATTACCCGGCTGGCCAGGGAGGCGGTCTACACCATGCACGGCTTTGAGCTGGGGCACCTGGGCGTGAACTGCGAAAACGAGAATGAAGCCTCGGGCGAAGCGGCTAAAGTGGCCTCTCTTTTCGGGCTGGCGGTGAAGGACGGAAACAGCTCCGTCTTCGCAGGCAAGTTATTTGAATTCATGAAGTCGCCATACCTGGGGGAGAAGGGCCACGTAGCCGTCTCCTGCAACAGCGTGGAGAGGGCGCTGGCCTTCCTTAAGTCAAAGGGGATAGGCGCCCTTCCCGAAACGGAGCGCAAAAAGGACGGCAAAATCGCCGCCATCTACCTGGACTTCCACGCAGGAGGGTTTATCTTCCACCTGCTGAGGAAGTAGCGAGAGAGGTGGAAGGCGGCATGGTTCCGGCCGCCTTCCACCTCACTTACCTCTGCACCCGCCCGGAAGCGTCCCCTCCTGCGAGCTTCAGCACGTCCTCCTTAGTTACCCTGTTGAAGTCGCCGTAGACGGTGTGCTTCAGCGCGGAGGCCGCCACGGAGAACTCCAGGGCCTCCTGCGGGCCTCCGAGGTTGTTCATGCCCCAGATGAGTCCCGACCCAAAGGAGTCACCGCCACCAATGCGGTCCACTATGTCCCTTATATCGTACTTTTTGCTTTTGAAGAAGTTGCCCTTGTTGTCGGCCAACACTGCGGACCAGCCGTTCCAGTCGGCGCTCACGCTCTCCCTGAGGCTAACGGCCAGGTACCTCATGTCCGGGTAGGCGGCCATGACCTTGTCAGCCAGTACCCTGTACTTGGAGACGTCCAGCTCGCCCGCGGTTACGTCCACGTCGATCTCGATGCCGAGGCACTTCTGGCAGTCTTCCTCGTTGGCTATGGTGACGTCCACGTATTTGGCAAACTCCGTCATTACCTCCCGGGCGCTCTTGCCCCACTTCCATAGCTTGTTCCTGTAGTTGAGGTCGCAGGATACGGTAATGCCCTTTGCTTTGCAGGCCTTCACGGCCTCAAGGGCTACTTCGGCCGCCCCTTCCGACAGGGCGGGGGTTATGCCGGTAGTGTGGAACCACTTGGCTCCGTCAAGAATTTTATCCCAGTCGAAATCCCCGGGGCTTACCTCGGAGATGGACGAACCGGCCCGGTCGTAGACCACCTTTGTGGGCCGCATGGCCGCGCCCGTCTCGGTGTAGTAGACGCCGAGCCTCTCCCCCTTGCGGAGGATGTGGGCAGTGTCCACGCCGAAGGAGCGCATCTCCTTTACCATGGCGTCGCCCACGGGGTTCGCCGGGGCCGCTGTTACGTAGGATACGGTCTCCCCGTAGTTGGCCAGGGAGACGGCTGCGTTGGCTTCGGCGCCGCCGAAGGTGGCCACAAGCCTGTTGGTCTGGAAGAGCAGCTCGTGGTCCGGGGGGGTGAGCCTGAGCATTATCTCTCCGAAGGTTACGAATCTGTCCATTTTATCAGCCTCCCGCAGTTTTTTTAAAATTTTGCCGCCGGGATCTTCCCGAGCACGTTCATCAGGAGGGCGAACCTCCCCGCCGCCTGTTCTATCTCCATGTATTCAGTCACGGCGTGGGAGCCTCCGCCCACCGGGCCCATGCCGTCCACTGTGGGTACCCCCAGGGCCGCGGTGAAGTTTCCGTCGGAGCCTCCGCCGGTGGCCTGCCAGGCGAACTCCACCCCCGCCTCCCGTCCCGCCTCCTCCACCAGGGCGCAGAGCTTCATGGTTCCGGGCGAGGGGTTCATGGGGGGCCTGGTGATGAAGAAGTCGGCGTCCACGCTGATTCCCGGTGTAAGGGGGTTGGCCTTGAGTTCCTCTACCTTTGCGGCAATTCTGTCCTTCTCACCGGGCTGTTTTATGCGCACGTCCACCGCCATGGTAGCCTTTGCGGGCACCACGTTGGGCGCAGTGCCCCCCGCCACCACTCCGGCGTTCAGGGTGGTTCCCGCTTCAAAGTCGGTCAGGCCGTGGAGGGCCAAAATCCAGCAGGCCATCTCGTTTACGGCGCTTACGCCTTTTTCGGGCTCCACTCCCGCGTGGGCTGCCTTGCCGTTAAACTCAACCCTGATCTGTCCCAGGCCCTTGCGCTCGTTGGTCAGGTCGCCGTTTGGCCTGGCGGGCTCCAGGATGAGGGCGGCGCGGCTCTGCCGGGCAAGTTCCTCAATCCAGGGCCTGGCCCTCCGGGAGCCTATCTCCTCCTCGCTGTTGAAGGCAATGCAGAAGGAGCCGGGGGCTTTGCTCTGCGTGATGGCTCTGGCGGCGTAGAGGGCGAAGAGGAGCCCCCCCTTCATGTCGTTAACGCCGGGGCCGTATGCCCGGTTTTCGTCCCTCGTGAAGGGCCGCTCCGCCACCGTGCCTTTGGGAAAGACGGTGTCCATGTGGCCAAGCAGCAGGGCGTCGTAGGGGTCCTCTCCGTTGGTTATCTTAAGGCAGGGGCCCGCCGCGGGGTCGAGCTCCTTCTTTTCCCCCTTCCAGCCAATATCCGCAAATCCTTTTTCAAAGAAGGCTGCCACCTCTGCCACTCCCTCGGGGTCGCTGAATTGGCTGTCTATGTTGACCAGGTACTCCAGGTCGGCCAAAAACTGGTTCAGGTCAAGGGGTCGTTTCATTACTATACCTCCCGGTTTCACATAAATAGAAGCAGGCTGACTGCCATTATCATCATGCCGGCTATCAGGCCGTAGATGGAGACGTGGTGTTCTCCGTATTTGCGGGCGGCGGGGAGGAGCTGGTCCACCGAGATGAAGATCATGATTCCCGCAACGGCGGCGAAGATTATCCCAAAGAGGGTATCGCTCAAAAAGGGCATGAGGACGAAG
>JAAYQT010000372.1 GCA_012519165.1 Synergistaceae bacterium | reverse complement strand
GTTTATCAGCACGATGGACAGGCTGCCGGCGGACATTCGGACGAACTCCGAGGAGCCCACGGCAATGGCCTCCTTCAATACTTCGGGTGTGGGGACCAGGTAGGCCCTCACAAAGGAGAGGACGCTTTTGCCCCTGAAAAAGTAGCTGAAAATCCAGATGAACATCACAAGCTGGGAGAGCACCGTGGCTACAGCGGCGCCCATCATCCCCCAGCCGAAGCCGAAGATGAAGAGGGGGTCCAGGATCATGTTCAAAACGGCGGAGATAAGCATGGAGGTCATGGCTATCCTGGCCCTCCCCTCGGCCCTGGCGGCGTGGTTTCCCACCATGCCGAACATCTGCAGGGGCACGCCGAACAAAATCACCGAAAGATAGGCCTCGGCGTAGGGCATAATGGCCTCGGTGGCGCCGAAGAGCCGCAACACCTGTTCCAGGAAGACGTACACCGTAACGGCCACCATCAGCCCCACGCCGAAGGCGAAGGTGGACGCAGCGCAGAAGGCCCGCTTCGCCCTGTCCACGTCCCCCGCCCCGAGGCTCCGGGAGATAATGGACGCCCCTCCCGCCCCCGCCATAACGGACAGGGCGCCGGAGAGCATCTGCAGGGGGAAGCACACCATAATTGCGGCCAATCCCATGGGGCCCACCCCCCGCCCGATAAATATGGCGTCCACAATGTTGTAGGACGACATTACAATCATGCCTATGGCCGACGGAAGGGAGAGCCTGAACAGAAGTCTCC
Organism: Synergistaceae bacterium; assembly: GCA_012519165.1. Lineage (GTDB taxonomy): Bacteria > Synergistota > Synergistia > Synergistales > Aminobacteriaceae > Aminivibrio. The sequence continues at coordinate 7,737 of JAAYQT010000372.1, read as the reverse complement.
CTATGCTTTGAGTTCCCAGAAGATCCCGGTCGCTGCTCACTTAAAACTGTCCTCCAAAAAGGGGAGCGCGGCGCAGAAAACGCCTCTCCCCGTAAGTAAAAATTTAAACAGAATAATCAAATTTGTTTTTTGTCCCTGCCGATGGCCCTTACCTCCAGCATCCCCGTTTCGGTGCAGAGCTCGATGGTCCGCCCCCAGGAGCCGCCGGTGTCCTCGGCTACGATGGGAATGCCCAGGGATTTAAGGGCCTTCTTGCATGCGTCCACGTTGCGGGCGCCGATCTTCAGCAGGGAGTCTTCCCCGCCGTAGGAGAACATCTGCGCCCCCCCGGCGAGCTTGGCCTTCAGCCTCCGCTGGTCGGCCCCGTGGCGGATCATCTGCCCCAGCAGGTCGGGTACTGCTGAATCGGCGAACTTGGCCTTGTTGAAGGCCTCTCCCCGGGCAAGCTCGGTGGAGGGCAGCATCACGTGGACCATGCCCCCTATCCTCTTTCGGTCGTCGTAAAGGGTTACTCCTACGCAGGAGCCCAGTCCGAGGGTGGAAATGGTGTCAGGGTGGCCGACTACGCCTCCCTCGGCAATTCCCACCCTAATTACCGCCATGGCCGGCTACTCCCAGGGCCTGAAAAATCCGGTCGAATGATCCGGGGTCGGGCAGGAGGAAGATATGGCTCGCGCCGTCCTCCGACAGGGCGGCTCCGTCAAGAAGCAGACCGGCGTCGATGACTATGGCCGTATCGCTGGTGCGGCCAATCTCCGACAGGGAGAAGGCAAGGATCGCCCCCGCCATGTCCATGGCCAGGGACGGGACGGAGGGGGTAAGCTCGAAGCCCAGGAAGTCGGAAAGGGCAGTAAGGTAGGAACCGATCATAATATTGCCCACCTCGTGGATAACCGACAGCCCCATCTCGGTAAAGCCTTCTTCCCCCGAGGCGCCAGTCATGTGGCGGATCATGGCCCGGGCGTCCTCCGTACCCATGATAAATAGCATATTTCCGGAGATGCCCCCCTCGATGCGGACGAAGACGGAAAGGATCATCCTCTCCGCGCCGCCGACGTACTCCATAATCTCGTTGAAGGGCATGGGAAGGACCTTGGACACCTTCATATCCACTGTCCTGCCCAGGAGGGAGGACAGGGACGTGGCGGCGTTTCCGGCGCCGATATTGCTTACCTCCTTAAGAACGTCGAGGTGAAAGTCGCTTAAAGCCGCAGAATTCATGGGGCGCCTCACTTTCTCAGAGGTCCGCCGAAGCTGTTCAGCGTGCTTGCGATCCTCTTGTCCTTCACCGAGATGTGGTCCAGGGTCCACTCTACCAGCATGTCTCGGAGGGCGGCGGCGTCCTCCCTGGTCATCCCCTCGCCGCAGACGAGCTTTCTGTGGAGTTCAAACACCTGCTTGATAAACCAGCTGTGCTCGTCCCTGTGCTCGTTGAACTGGTCGTAACAGTTGCGGATCATAATAAGCTCCTCGGCGCCGAAGTGCTGAATGGCGTACCCGATAAGATAGTTTACGGTGTCCTCCATCTGGAGTTTGTCGCCGCTCTCCACCGCCTCCGAAAAGGAGGCGATGCGGTCGATAAGTTTTCTGTGCTGGTCGTCGATGATGCCGATCCCGATGGCCAGCTCGTCGCTCCATTCTACAATCATTTCTCCACCCTCCCGTTTTTGCTGACTCGCTGCCTTATAAACATCCGTACAATTGTACCAGACGGAAGGCCGGGAGGAAGTTTTCAAAGGGGGAATATTGACGAAATCTTCCCGGCCCCGATTCGATTAATAAGTGTATAATGCAAGAAAATTCACTTAGGCAGGGAGGCAGTTTCCATGAGGGGGCAGTTCAGGTTCGAGGAGGACCATGTCTACAAGATGCCGGTCCACTTCGGGGGAGAGCCTTTTTTCCCCGTGAGGACGGTCTACGGCGATATGACGGCCATTGCCGTTTCCTTTGAGACGGAGATGGGGGAACTGGCGCGCATCATCCCGGAGGACTTCGAAATTACCGACCCGGCGGTAAATGTACAGTTTGCAAATTGCAGGGACGTGGACTGGCTGTCCGGCGGGGAGTACCGGCTCATCCAGTTCTCCGTGCCGGTTCGTTTCTGCGGGGAGGATGAAGAAATTGAAGGGGAGTACCCCCTGGTCATCTGGGAGAATAAGGCCTGCCCTATTATCGGGGGGCGGGAGGAGGACGGCATGCCCAAGATCTTCGCCGATATTGCCTCCGAGCGGCGGGTGGGAGACAGGTGGTTTACCCTGGCAAGCTACGAGTGCTCCACCTTTTTGAGCCTGGAGTTCAACAGGGGCCGGGAGCTCTTCGGCAGGGAGCTGGACGAGATAAACAGGGGCGGGAAGATGAACTACTTCGGCTGGCAGTACATCCCTAACCTGGGCAGGGGAGGGGCGGCGCTGAGCCGGCCCACCCTCTACCCCCAGGAGATGAAGGCGCATCAGGGGTGGATCGGCGAGGGCGCCATAGAGTGGACCGTCTACCCCCCGGAGCACAACCTCCTCCAGGCCAAAATCGTTGCCTCCCTGGCGGGGCTTCCCGTAGTAAAGTACAGGGGCGGCATGATGCTTAAGGGTGCGGCAAGGCTCAACGTGGGTGATTCAAGGGTTCTCTCCGGAGGGGGGCAGGTATGATGGGCGGGTACTACAGGGACAAAGTGGCGGTGGTCACCGGGGCGGCTTCGGGGATGGGGCTGGGCCTGACGGAGGGGATGCTGGCCCGGGGAGCGGCGGCGGTCTTCATGGCCGACGTCAAAGAGGAGAATTTGAACAGGGAGGCCGGCAGGCTGGAGGGGCAGTACCCGGGAAGGGTCTTCCCGGCCCTTGCGGACGTTACAAAGCTTGACCAGGTCTCTGCTCTTATCGGAAGGGCCCGGGATTTCAACGGAAGGCTGGATTTTGTCTTCAACAACGCCGGAATGGGGATGACCCTGCCCACTGAGCAGATCACCTTCGAAATCTGGAGGTTCCTGGTGGAGCTGAACATCATGGGGGTGGTCTACGGGACCTATTCGGCCATACCCATAATGAGGGAGCAGGGGTCGGGCCACATAGTTAATACCGCCTCCGCCGCAGGCCTCTTCCCCATACCCTACCAGGCGGTGTACACGGCCACCAAGGCGGCCGTGCTATCCATGACGGAGAGCCTCCAGTACGAGCTTGAGACCGAGGGCCTCTCCTTCACCGTCTTCTGCCCCGGCAACGTGGCCACGCCCCTGTTCGCGGGCGTCGGCGTCCCAGCCGACGCAGTCCCGGTGGAGGAGGCGGTGGAAATCATCCTTGGGGGGGTGGAGAATAAGGAGCTCCTGATAGCCTTCCCCAAGCAGATTCAGGAGATAGACGTCCTGTACCGGGAGAAGCGGGGGGAGTTTGACAAGCTCATGCGGTACATGGCGGCGGAGCGTAAGGAAAATTACCGCACCAAGGGTACGTATATCTGAAGCTGTGCGGGGGAGGGCGCTTTGCCCCCTCTCCCGCCCTTAAAGAGGAGGCGCATCGCCATGGACCGAGGTTCCCTGAACTGGGGAGAGCTTCCACTAGAGGTTGTTCTGCTTTTTATCTCGGGAATGTCCGCCCTTATTGCCGGGGTTCTTCTCATCGCCGCCCTGGCCGCAGGCATGCCCTACTACGGCGGGGGCCTGGCGGGGCTCGTCCTTTTCTTCTTCGCCCTCCAGACCACGCTTCTGGGAAAGACCCCCTTCGGAGACCTCCCCCCTTCAGGAGCGCTACTGGCGGCGGGGATCCTTATGGCTGCCGCAGGAATAGTGATAGCCATTATTCCCTCGGTACCGCCCCTTTTTTCCGCCTGGCTGCTCCTCATCTTTCTGGCTGCGGGAGGGGCAGTCCTCCTGGTCCAGTCGCTCCTCTCCCCGTCGAAGATCAGGCTTTGGAGGAGCCTGGGAGGGGCGGTAAAGCCGCTGGTAGTATGGGCTCCGGCGGTCTACCTTTCGTCCGTTGCCGCAGGGTCCGCCTTTTATGCAGTGGGCGGGGGGCCGGGGTGGCTCCTTGTGCCTGCGCTGCTCTTCCAGGGGGCGGCGGTTTTAAATCTGGGCCGGATTCTGGCGGGCGTATACAGGGTCTACCCCGCGTCCGGGCCGGAGGCGCCCGGCAGGGCCCCCATCCCCTTCGGCCAGGGGATGCTGCTGATGACGGGGGCCTTCATGGTGTTGCTGGGGCTGCTCCTCATTCCGGTCAGCCTTGGCCTTCTGCCCTTTGCCCCCAGCGCCCAGCTGGGGCTGCTGATGGTTATCTTCGCAGTACAGGCCGCGGCTTCGGGAAACACGCCCCTGGGCCCCTTCCCCCGGTCCGCCGCCACCGCCTTCGCGGGCCTTGCCTTCGGCGCCCTCGGGGCCGTCTCCTGCGTAATCCCCGGCCTTCTTGACGGCATTCTCGTCCCGCTGGTGGGGGTTTTGAACATTGCGGGCGGCCTATTAACCCTGGCGAAGACAGCCCTTGCCTTTAAGGGCGTGCGCGGAGCGCCGGGACCTGACGGGGCGCGGCTGCTGAGGAAACTCTACGGAACCCAGGCCCTCCTGGGAATTCTGTCGGTCATGTTCGGGTCGTCCATGCTCTTTCCCGGCATTATCCCGGCCCTGGTCACCGGCGTTGTGCTCGCCGCCAACGGGGGAGTCCTCGTATGGCTCATGATCCTCCTGGGCAGGGTGGAGGCCATGGCGGCGCAGGCGGAGGCAGGCGCCCCTCCGGAGGGGGTATAATGGGCCATTCCAAAGTGAAAGGGACGGCTCGGTATGAAAATCTGGGTACTATGCGGAGGCGAGGGCGACGAGAGAGAGGTCTCTCTAAGCAGCGGCGAAGCCGTTTATGAGGCGTTTAAAGAAAGGGGCCGCCGCGTCGAAAAGCTTGACCTCAGGGACAGGAAGGACGCCCGGGCGTTTATCGGGAAAAAAGAGGGGTTTGCTTTCATTGCCCTCCACGGAGGGTGGGGGGAGGACGGAAGGCTACAGGCCGCCCTTGAGATGGCGGAGATGCCGTTCTCCGGCTCCCGCTGCGGCGCCTGCGCCCTTGCCATGGACAAGGCGGCGGCCATAGCCGTCTTCCGGGACCGGGGGCTTCCTGTTCCGGAGGGTTTCGAGGCGCGGCGGCCCGGTCCGGGGCACGCTCCTGCAATACCGCCGGTCGGCAGCCTCCTGGCCCGGTCGGGAAGGCTGGTGGTCAAACCCTGCCGGTCCGGGAGTACAGTGGGGGTCTCAATTATTGACCGCGCCCCCATGCTGGAGGCCGCCCTGGAGGAAGCCTTCCTCCACGACGACCGGGCGCTGGTGGAGGAGTATATTCCGGGCCGGGAGATTACCGTAACGGTTTTGGAGCGGGACGGGACGCCCCTATGCCTGCCGGTTACGGAGATCTGCCCCGGAGAGGGGTTTTACGACTACGGCGCAAAGTATACTCCCGGAAGGACGGACTACATTACGCCCGCTCTCATGAGCGGCGCAGTCCGGGCCGAGGTGGAGCGGATTGCGATAGAAGCCTTCCGGGCGCTCGGGTGCGGGGCTTACGCCAGGGTCGACATGCGCCTTGACGGGGACCGCCCCTGTCTGCTTGAGGTCAATACAGTCCCGGGGATGACCGCCATGAGCCTTGTGCCCCGGGCCGCCAGGGCGGCCGGAATGACCTTCGGCGAATTCCTGGAGGCCGTGGTGGAGCGGTCCCTAACTCTTTAACCCTTAAAACTCCGTTACGTACTTAAAGCGGTTTCTGAACTCCCCCGGGGTAAGCCCCGCCGTCGCAGCGAGCTTTTCAAGCGCCGCGTCGTCGTCGAAGTCCCGCTTCTCCAGGCGGATCATGTACTCCCTGGCTATCCTGTACTGAATGGAGTCCGTGTTCACTTTGCGGATTCTCGTCTTTCCCGTTGCCGGGTCCATAATCTCGTCAAAGTAGATGGGCACTATCTGGTTGTTCTGGATGCTTATTAGGGCGTTTGCGCCTCCCCGGCGCAGGAAGTCGAAGGCTGCGTACCCCAGGTTCCTGGTGTACTCTATGTCGAAGGCGTTGGGAGGGGCGCAGCGCACCTCGTAGCCTATCTCCTTGTTGTTGATGGTCATCTTTATGCCAAGGGAGTTCAACGCCTTAAGCAGCTCCCTCTTAAGCACGTCGGAGAAGTTTATTTCGGCGTAGCGGACGTGGCCGTGGTCGTCGTACTCAATACAATCCGCCGCCTCCAGGTCTTCGGTCCTTATCCTCTCTATCAGCCCCTCGGCCGTCACTGCCACGCCGTAATTCCTCCCCGAGGCAAGCCGCTTTAGGATGGACCCCGTTATTATGTCCACCACCAGGGAGAGGGGGATCTTCTCCCCTGCGGGCAGCTCCTCGGGAATGATGGTGATGGTGGCGCCGGCGCTCTTGCCGATGCCCAGGGCCAGGTGGCCCGCCACCCTGCCCATGGCCACCGCCAGGAACCACCGCCCCGTGGTCTTGGCGTCCTCCATGAGGTTGGATACAATCTGCGCTCCCAGGGAGCGGGCGGTTTCGAAGCCGAAGGTGGGAATCCCCTCCGGCAGGGGGAGGTCGTTATCGATGGTCTTGGGGACGTGGGCGAAGTTAATGGTCAGTCCCAGGCTGTTCCTGGCGTAGTCCGCAATCCGGGAAGCGGCGTAGGCCGTATCGTCCCCCCCTATGGTGACAAGGTGGGTTACTCCGAGCTCCGTCAGGGCTTCCACCACCCTGCGGAGGTGTTCCTCGCTCTTGGTGGGGTTGAACCGGGACGTTCTTAAAATACTTCCGCCGTCGGAATGAATACGGCTTACCATATCGATGGTCAGCGGCGTAATCTTCTTCTCGCCCGCCGCAAGGTGGGAAAATCCGTCGTAGATGCCGTACACGTCCCAGCCCGACTTTCGGGCCTCGATGGTAACGGAGCTGATAACGCCGTTGATGCCCGGAGCGGGACCGCCGCTGCAGACAACGGCCAGGGTGTTTTGAGTAAGGGTGGTCATGGTGGCCCTCCTGAATTAGGGAATGTAACATGAATTTTAACATAATATGCAGCTTGTCCCTCCTGTAAAACCGGGGTCCGCCGTTGAGTTTTCTCCCTTTTTCGGGTAATCTTTCCCTACGGACGGCGTCCGATTGCGGTTTATTTTGAGGGAGACGGGGCAATGAACAGGAAAGCAAGCTGGTTTAAGAGAAAATCCTCTGACGGGGTTTTTTTAAAACTCACCAGAAATTTAATTATTTTCAGCCTCCTGGCGGCCTTCTTCCTCACCTTCGAAAACTCTTACAGGGAGGAAGCCAGGCTTAAAAGGGAGCTGACCGACTGGGGCGCCCAGATTGCCAGGGGCATGGGCGAAAAAACTCCGTCCTGTGCCGATCGTTATGAGCTGGAGGGGATCAGGGAACACTTTTCCGCCCTCAAGCGGATCTACCCGCCTTTGCGGGCGGTCCGGTTTATAGATCTCGATAATGAAGGAAATCCTCTGCTGAGGGTCTGCTCCGAGAGCAGTGACAAGGACGCTCCCGCCCTCTCCCGGCCGCTGCCGGAAGAGCTCCGGGCGGCTGCAACCAGGGCGGCGAAGGAGCGCAAGGCGGAAGTTGTCATGCCCTACGGACCCCGCAGGGGAAAGGGAATTGCGGTATTCGCCCCCCTGGGACACGGGCGTTACTCCGGCATGGATGCGGCCCTTTTGCTCGACCTGGACCCCTCCCTGGTTTCGGAAAGGATATGGAAAGCCGCGCGGCTGCCCCTGGCGGCAGTGGCGGCCATCTGTCTTCT
>JAAYQT010000371.1 GCA_012519165.1 Synergistaceae bacterium | reverse complement strand
CTCAGGCAGCCCTCTTCCCCCTCCTGCTCCCCTTCAGAACTTACCACCGAGGGGTTGGCCAGGACGTAAAGCTCCTCCTGATACCAGACCACGGCAAGTTTCAGGGGGACGCCCGCCTGGGGGGCGGCAAACCCTACGCCGTCGTGTATGTGCATAAGCCTGGCAAGGTCGGCCACCAGCTCCTTTAAACCGTCGTCAAAGACCTCCACGGGCCTGGTCTTTTGTCTTAACACCGGGTCTGGGTAGACTCTCAGATACAGAGCACTCATATTCTCACGCGCTTTCGTTTTTAAAGTTTTAAAAAAAGGGACGCCTTTTCAGGCGTCCCCTTCAAGGCCTATTCTCCCAGAAGGGAGCTGTTAAACAAATCTCCGATAGTTACGCTGGCCTCCCCGTCGTTCATGTGGGCTTTCTGCTGAAGCTCCTGCTCCCTGCGGTCGGGTCTGCCTTTTTTCCGGTCTTCGCCCCTGGGCTTTTGCTCCGCGGGTTCCTCAAGAGCGCTGATGCTCAGGCGCATTCTACGTTCGCCGGGGTTGATCTCGATAATCCTGGCCATGGTCTCCTGGCCTTCGGTAAGTACATCCTGGGGTTTGTCCACCCTTTTGGTACTGAGCTGGGAGATGTGGATAAGCCCCTCGATGCCCTCTTCCACTTCGACGAAAGCGCCGAAGTCGGCCAGCCTGACCACCTTAACGGTTAGGTCCTGATCCCTGGAATACTTGCTGAGCACGTCGCTCCAGGGGTCGTTAATCTGCTTGTAGCCCAGGCTCATGCGTTTCTTGTCCATATCCACGTCGAGCACGACCACTTCCACTTCCTGCCCCTTGCGGAGTACGTCCCTGGGGTGCTTTATCCTGGTCCAGCTGAGGTCGCCTATATGGACAAGGCCCTCGATGCCGGGCTCCACCTCGACAAAGGCGCCGAAGTCAGTGACGTTGGTCACTATGCCCTTCGTCCTGTCGTCGGCCTTCCAGCGGGAGGCGGCGGTCAGCCAGGGGTCTTCCTGGGTCTGTTTCATGCTGAGGGAGAGCCTGTTCTCCTCTTTGTCGATGCCTATCACTCTAACCTTGACGGGATCGCCCTTCTTGAACATCTCCTTGGGCTTGATATTTCTCTTCCAGGAGAGCTCGGTCATGTGAACCAGGCCGTCCAGCGGGCCCACGTTGACGAAAACCCCAAAGGAGGTGATGCTGCTTACTTCGCCGTCAAGAACATCGCCCTCATTTACGGTGGCGTAGAAGTTCTCCCGCTCGCTCTGTAGGGATTCTTCCACTATGGCCCTGCGGGAGAATACAAGGCGGTGCTTTCTCTTGTCTTTCTCAAGGAGTTTTACCTCGAACTCGTCGTCGACGAATTTGCCCGGGTTAACTCCCCGCCCCTCTTCCGCAAGGTGCGAAATGGGCACAAAGCCTTCAAGGCCGCAGCAGTTCACCATGAGGCCGCCCTTTACCTTGCGGAGGCCCTTTACGGTGATAACTTCGTTCTCGGCCAGCCTTGCCTCAAGCTCGCTCCAGCGGCGGTCAAACTCGCAGCGCCACCGGCTTACGGTAAGCTGGGCCTCTTCTCCGTGACGGATGCTTACTACCTGAACCTGTATTTTATCGCCGGGCGCCGGCTTTTCAGAGTCCTCCACCAGGACCTTGTGAGTCCACTCTATGTTCGGGAGGGTCCCCTCGCACTTATAACCCACATCGATGAGCCAGCCGTCCTCCGTGGCGTTTACAACCGTTCCGGTTACTACCTTGCCCCGGTGAATCTCCTCGACCTCGCCGTACTGCTCGAGAATGGCCTCCATGCTCTCCATTTCGGGCATATCGGAGGTCTCATCATCGTGTTCCGCCGTTTCTGCAACTTCTGTTTCCAGTGCTGTCTGCACTTCTTCGGACTCGGCCGCGAGTCCTTCATTCATCATTTCTTCCGTCATAACCTTCCATCCCCCTTGACATCTGCGATGTCTCCAGCGCATTTTTCAGTTCATCTATCAGCCAGTCCGGCGTGCTAGCGCCGGCAGCTATCCCGATTTTAATTTTGCCGTTGAACCACTCTTTGTCAAGCTCCCCGGCGTGTTCAATCCATTTTACGTCGCAGCCTCCGGCGGAGGCGATCTCCGCCAGTTTGGCCGTGTTGGCGCTGTTCCTTCCGCCCACTACTATTATTCCGTCCACCGTCCCCGTCATCCGCCTTACTCCGTCCTGCCTCTGGGTGGTGGCGCCGCATATGGTGTTAAAGACCCTCAACTCCCGGGCGGACCCTGCAAGAATGCCCACCGCTTCGGCAAAGAGCTCCGTCTTCTGGGTCGTCTGTGATATTACCCCTAACTTGTCCTTTTTGACAAGCTCCCGCACCTCCGAAAGGGAGGACGCAACAAAAACTTCCCCGGAGGCGCACCCGACAATTGCCTGAACTTCCGGGTGGCCGGGGTCGCCAAGGACAAGAAGGGCATAGCCTTCGCCCGACAGAAGGGCGGCTTTCTCCTGGGCGTTTTTTACGAAGGGGCACGTAGCGTCGATTACCCGTCCTCCGCATCGTTCCGCCAAAAGTTTTTTAACTTTCGGCGGCGCTCCGTGGGCGCGGATAAAAACTGAAGCGCCTTCCGGCACGTCCTCAATTTTATCCGTGACGACAAGGCCTTTTTGACAGAGCCGCTCCACTTCCTGGGGGTTATGGATGGGCATCCCGATGGAATATACCTTCTCTCCGACGGAAGCCCGTTCTTCAATACACTTTTCCAGGCTTTCAACAGCCCTCTTCACCCCGAAGCAGAAACCCGTCGGAGATGCTACTTCGACAATAAAACCGTCTTTATCCTTTACCAAGGTGAGCCCTGATCTCCTTTTCTATCCGGCCGATCAGCTCTTCTGTCAGACCGACTGAAGTATCATACCATACAATTGGCTCAAATTTTCCAAACCACGTCATCTGTCTTCTGGAAAAGGCCTTTGTATGGCTTATATCCCTCTCGGCGGCCTCCCTGAGGGAGATCTTCCCCCGGAAGTATTCCACAAGCTCGCGGTACCCGAAGCCCTGCATGGAGGGGAACCGTTCGTCGAACCCGTGCTTCAGAAGCCACTCCACCTCCTCGGGGAATCCGCCGGCAAACTGCTCCCCCACCCGCTTTTCGATTGACTCGAAGAGAAGTTTCCGCTCCCTGTTAAGGCCTATGTAAAGCACGTCGAAGTCCTTCTCCCCTGAAATTACGCCCCTGCCGCGGAACCACTCCGAGGGGGGCGTTTTGGTGAGGGTGAAGATCTCAAGGGCCCTGACCACCCTCCGGACGTCGTTTGCGTGAAGCCTGGCGGCCGTCTCCGGGTCTGCGGCCGCAAGCCTGTTATGAAGGGCCTCCCGACCTTCGCGAACGGCGAACTCCTCAAGCTCCCCGCGCAGCCCCTCGTCCCTTGGCGCGTCGTCTGAGAGCACGCCCCTGAAAAGGGCGTTAAAGTAAAAGGGGGTTCCTCCCACAAAGAGGGGTACCCTTCCCCTGTTTGCAATTCTTTTTGCCGCCGCCGCCCCGTCCGCCACAAATTCCGCTGCGGAGTACACCTCGTCGGGGTCCGCCACGTCGATCAAGTGGTGGGGAATTTCACGCCTGGTCTCCAGGGAGGCTTTGTCCGCCCCCACGTCCAGGTACCGGTACACCTGGCGGGAGTCCACCGAGATAATCTCGGCGCCAAGGGCGGATGCAAGATGCAGGCTGAGGGCCGTCTTCCCCACTGCGGTGGGGCCGACGATGGCCGCCACCGACAGAGGTTTTTTAATTTCCATATCGTCTATTCCCTTCCAAAGTATGATTCAAGGCGCTTTGCGGTTAAAGAGAGGGCGGTGGGCCTCCCGTGGGGGCAGTTCCAGGGCGAACGGCACTCCAGAAGGTTTCTCCAAAGAGCCAATGCCTCCGACGGGCTGATCCTGTCGCCCAGCTTAACCGAAAGCCCGCAGGCGATAGTGGCAAGCTTCTTCCAGAGAATTTCCTCCAGCGACGCCCTTCCTTCACCGGCCCAGTCAAGAAGAATGGTCCGGATGAGCCTCACGGGGTCTTCAGCAACGCCGCCGGGCAGCGAGGGGTAGGCAGTCAGGGACAAAAGCCCATCCTCCTCCAGAAAGGCGAATCCAAGTTTCTCCAGTTCTTCCCTGTGCTCATGGGCCTCCAGCGAAAGGGACGGAGGCACCGGCAGTGGAACTGCGCACTTCTGGGTGACTATGGCCTCTCCGGCAAGTCTCTCCGTGCGCTCGAAGCCTATGCGCTCGTGGGCGGCGTGAGGGTCCATGACGGCAAGGCCGTCCTCCGTCTCAAATATAAGGTACCCGGACGCAATCTGCCCGAGGAAGCGGAAACTCTCCCCCTCCGCTTCCGGGGCAAAGGGAGGAGGCTCCGACCCAACCCTGCCGAAGAGCTCGTCCCCCCGCCTCTCCTCCGGACCCTCCCTGAAGGACCAACCGGAACCGCCTCCCCGGCGCACGGCGGCTGGGGGCGGTGAAAAGGAAAGGTTGATAGAGGGCTTGGGGCTGAAAGCGCCCCCGGTCCCGGCCGGCAGCACGGGCAAGTCGCCCGAGAGTTTAAGCACAGCCTGCTGAATTGTATCATATACCTCACCGGGGTATCTGAAGCGGACTTCAGCCTTGGCGGGG
>JAAYQT010000370.1 GCA_012519165.1 Synergistaceae bacterium | reverse complement strand
CCCTCGGTGCAGTGCTCCACCGTGTAGGAAGCGGAGAACTCCCCGGCTATGCGCACCGCAGTGGCAATGTCGTCGCACCGGTGGGCGTGGATGCAGAGGGGCAGGTCCCCCTCCAGCACGGGGAGCATGGCCTCGTGCATCAGGTTTCGCTCGCTTGCCTCGCCCTTGGCTTCCGCCCGTGCGGCCTTGACCCGGTAGTTTTCTGCATCCACAAAGGCCTGCCGGAGCAGGGCGGCGTTGCCCATGCGGGTGTTGGGCAGCTTTTTCTTTTCCTTGTAAACCCTGATGGGGTTCTCCCCCAGGGCCGCCTTCATGGAGGAGGGGGCCTTAACCACCATCTCGTCCACTATCCTTTTGCGCCCCTCCCTGTTTACCGCCGTCTTGATAATGGCCCCCTGCCCGCCGATTATGTTGGCGCTCCCCGGCAGGGTCTGGACGCAGGTGACTCCCCCGGCGAGGGCGTCGTCAAAGGCGGTGTCGTCCTGGTAGATTGCGTCCAGTATGCGAAGGTGGGGAACTACCGGGTCCACCATGTCGTTGGCGTCGGCCATTCCCTCGGGGAAGCCCTCGCAGTAGGTCCCTATGTGGGTGTGGGCGTCGATAAGCCCCGGCGTTACCGTCATCCTGGAGGCGTCTATCACCTCTGAGGCCCCCTCGGGGTCCAGCCGCTCCGAAATTTTTGCTATCTTCCCGTCCTTAATAAAAATCGTTACGTCCTTCAGGGTATTGCCCAGCCCCGTCTCCAGTGTTCCCGCCAGAATGGCCTTCATCTTTTTAATTCCTCCCGTATGGATTTTTGCATCATAAAGCATTGTACATCAGGACGAAGGCCGATAAACGGTCTATTTTGCAAAAAAAGAGGTTAGAGCATTTGATGAATGCTGTCCTTTAAAATTTCCGGTAGAATGGCTGAACGTTTTATCAGGGGAGGAATTGAGATGGAAGACATTAATATGGAACTGCGCCCCGTAGGGAGGGTTATCTCCCCCTTAAAAAGGCGGGAGGACTGCCCCAGCCAGGGGAACGAGAACGCGCCCCCTGCGGAGATAGAGATTTTTGACGAGTTTGCGGACTGCCTGGACGGTCTTGAGGCGGGGAGGGATATTTTAATCCTTACGTGGCTCCACCTGTCGTCAAGGGACCGCCTGAAGGTTCACCCCCGGGGCAATCCGGAGGCTCCTTTGAAAGGGGTCTTTGCCACCCGCTCGCCGAACCGGCCGAACCCCATAGGCCTTCACAGGGCGGTTTTGAAAGAAAAAGAGGGCCGCCGTCTCAGGGTGGAGCCATTGGAGGCCCTGGACGGCACGCCCGTGATAGATATTAAGCCCGTGATTAACGAGTAAGGCGCCCCTGCCTATTTTTCCATAACCCGCAGGCACGCGTCCCTGAAGCACTCGCTCAGGGTGGGGTGGGCGTGGATGGTGTGGGCTACCTCGGCGGCGGTCATCTTTTTGGCCACCGCCAGGGTTGCCTCCCCCAGCAGGGAGGATGCCCCCGGCCCCATTATGTGGACCCCGAGCAGGGTTTTGTCGGAGGCCCGGGCCACCACCTTCACGAAGCCGTCCCCCTCCCCCAGGGAGAGGGCCATGCCGTTGGCGGCGAAGTAGGCCTTTGCCTCCGCCGCGTCTTCGCCCCTCTCCCGGGCCTCCTCTTCGGTGAGGCCCACCGCCCCCGTCTCCGGGGTCATGAAGACGCAGGCGGGCACGGCGTCGTAGTCCACCCTGTAGTCCCCGCCCGTCATGGAGCTTATGGCGGCCAGGGCGTGGTACTCCGCCAAATGGGCCAGCATGGCGCCCCCGGTGCAGTCCCCTATGGCGTAGACCCCCTCTGCGGAGGTCCTCTGGGAGGAGTCCACCTTTATTGCCCCCCGTTCCGTCTTTACGGGGCCGTTCTCCAGGCCGAAGCCGTCCAGGATGGGGGCCATGCTGGAGGCCAGGATGAGTCGGTCGCACCTATCCTCGAAGGGCTTGTCCTCGCTGGTTCCCTTGAGAAGTAGGCCTCCCTCCGATTCCAGGGCCCCGCTCAGGCGGACGTAGTCCATCATGGGGGTTTTGCGCCGCTTAAGGGTCTGGATGGTCTTTTTCTTTACGTCGCCGTCCATCCGCCGCAGTATCTGG
>JAAYQT010000369.1 GCA_012519165.1 Synergistaceae bacterium | reverse complement strand
TCACCTCGCAACCTGTAACAGGATTCCCCGTAATCCTGTCAATTACCCTTCCCTTCAGGGGTTTTGTCTCCCCTGTGTAGAAGACCCTGCCGCTCCCTACCCCTATAGTGCTCCCCTTAAGGCTGATGAAGGCCAGCGCCACGCACTCCCCGGAGAAGGCGTCCTCCGGCAGGGCGAGCTCGAAGGGTGCGGAGACCTCCCCTTCCCCGGCTTCGAAGGCCCTCTCGGACTCGACGATTTTCCCGGCGGGGTCGGTCGCCTTGAGCCGGAGCGTGCAGGTACCCCTCGCCCCGAAGGGGTTTTTGAAGTAAACCGTGCCCCCGACGGGTTTCCCCGGCGATGCGCCCTCCGACGGGAAGACCATCTTAACCTCCGTCGACGGGTTTTTAGTGTAAAAGCCTTTCGAGAATGCCGCAAGCTGCTCGCCCGTGGCGTCGTCGTAGGCGTTCGCCCACAGGCGGTCGATGCCGTCGGTATTCACTACCGTTATCGTTACGGGCAGGGTCTCCCTGGCCCCCGGCCCCACGACGACGGTGGAGGAACCCTGGTACTTGCCCCTGTCCGCCCCCGCTGCCTGGATATTGTGGGGAAAGCGCCAGTCGACCCGCACCCTCTTTGCCTCGCTGCCCCTGTTCCACAGCAGGATGGAAAATTTGGCCTCGGCGCCCCTTATGTAGTTCTCGAGGTCGCTCGCTGCGGAGGCGCTAATGCCGCCTCCGACCCCCCCGCCGGCAGACAGGGATTCCGGCAGCGCCGAGAGGGCGAAGCGAATCCCCGGCAGGGCCCGCCCGGCAATCTTCCCCGAGGGGTCCGTAAAAACGCCCCCGAGCCTGTAGAACCCCGGCGCGGAGCCTTGAGGCAGATTAACCGCGCCGCCTGCGGCAGCCCCTTCAGGGAGGGCGATCTCTTCCCCGTCAGGGCCGATCAGCAGGGGAGTGAAGACACCCCTGCCCTCCCCGTCGTCCGGGGCGGGGACGTCAACCGTTATCCTTCCGGAGTCGGCCCTCAAAACGGGCGCGTCCGACAGAAGGAAAGCCGTCAGGTCCCTGAAGAAGAGCCTTTCGTGGGCCGTACCCTGGTGGTTGCCCGCAGCCCAGTCCATGTAAAGGGTGGAGAGGACCACACGCCCCTCTCCGTACGGGTAGGAGATCATGCAGGGCTGGTCGTTTTTTGTCCTTGTTAGCCACACCTCGCTCTCCAGGGGGTAGTCCAGGAAGTAGCCGTCCACGTTGAAGTCGGGGGTGGGGGTGTTCATGGAACAGAATGCCCCGGCGCCTGACGAAATTCTCGCCGATGCGTACTGGCAGCTCTGGTCCTCGGCAAACCCCAGGGCGTTCACGTTCCCCGGGAGAACCGAGTACTCCTTCCCCAGCTGCTGGGAAAAGGCCAGGACTGTACCCCCCGATGATACAAATTCGTCGATGGCTGCCTTCAGGCTCTCCGACAGATACCAGTCGGAGAGGGAGCCGCTCGGGATTATCAGCAGGCGGAAGTCCGCCAGCGCCCGGGGAGCTTCCTCCGGGCGGAGCAGGGCAGCGGGCTCGGCCCCGCCCATGAGGGCGGCTGCGCCCCTGGCGTAGCCCGAGGAGAGTATGGCCACCCTCGGGGTCCGGGCAAGGGTTTTCAGTATTTCCCTGTAGATCTCCATGACCGCGTCTTTTTGTTCCCGGGAGAACGGCGCCGAAAACTCGGCAGTCTCACCGGAAAGGGACGCACTGCGATAAGCGCCCAGGGTCTCCGGGTCGAAGGGGCCGGGGAAGGCGTCCCTGTCCCTGGACAGGATAAAATCCATCACGAAGGCGTCGCCCCTTTCGGCGGCCGCAAGGAAGAGGCCCCGCTCCTGGGGCGGGAGGGCGAGAAGGGCCTCCCCGATGTTGTCGTTGTCGTCAGGGTTGTCGGCGCCGGGCGAGCCGAAGGTGATCCCCAGCTCCCTGGCCCTTTTATGCGCATAGTCCCGTGCCCATTTCTTGAGGTCCGCCCCGGCGGGGGAATTCATGAGCCTGTCATAGGCTTCCTTGTCGTCAAGGATGGGCTTGAAGATCTGGTAGTACTTCGAGCGGTTTTTCTCCCATATGGGGGGGAGCGGGGCCCCTATCACCCGCCCCATCAGGTCCGTCAGC
>JAAYQT010000037.1 GCA_012519165.1 Synergistaceae bacterium | reverse complement strand
TGTGCACCGTGCCTGTCCGGGTCTGCACCGGGGAGAGCGCCGTAAATTCCTCCCGCTCCTCGAAGGCGGCCGCAGCCTCGAATTTGGATACAAAGGGCAGTCCCAGGGCCAGTACCAGCAGCAGGCCGTCTTTTTCCGGCGACCGGGCCTCCAGGGCCACGTCGGAGGAGGGCCACTTCCGGGCGGTCCACCCCTCCGGAACCTTTATGTTGAAATAAGTCCTGGTATCCAAAATCCCCGCCGCAATTGCGGGGGCCAGGCCTGAAAGAACGTGGAACAAAAACAGGAAAACAGCCGCCCTGCGAAAAAACCGCATTTTGACGCACCTCCCTCGTTTATAATTGAAACCGCCGGAATTATTCGTTCCCTCGCCGCCTATACTGCCCTATAACTTCTTTAACCGCAGGGCCTTTCGGCCCATTCGCCCCTCATGGGCAGTAAAAGTTTACAATTCCGTAACAACGATTTTACAGCCCCCTGACACATCCGCCCCCCGCCGGGGGTACCCTGTGGGCGGGAGGTGGTTGGAAATGTTTAAAAAGTTGATTTCACTTTTTGCAGTCCTGTCGGTGGTATTGTTTCTTGTGAGCGGGGCCCCGGCGCAGGGGGACGGGGTCCTGTTTGAAGCGGACGGGGAGTACCAGGTCCTCGAAGCGGGCAAGGGGCCTCAGAGGCTTGTGGTGAGGGCCCGGATAGCCCCGTCGGGAAGGGCGGAAGCGCGGGCCCCCCTGGCGGTGGCGCTGGTTCTGGACAAATCGGGCTCCATGATGTCCGACGGCAAGATTGAAAACGCCAGGAAGGGGGCCCTGGAGGCCCTGAAGATGCTGGACCCCCGGGACGTGGCGGCAGTGGTGGTCTATGACGACGGCGTCTCGGTCCCTGTGAAGGCAAGACAGGTGGGCAAGGGCGCCGGGGACCCCGTCTTCTACCGGGCGATTAACGGAATCCGCGCCGGAGGCATGACGGCCCTCTACGCAGGGACTGCGGCGGGCGCTGATCAGCTACGGCCCTTCATCGGCGAGGGTTACATCCCCCGCATAGTAATGCTCTCCGACGGTATGGCTAACGTGGGCCCCTCCACTCCGGGGGAGCTGGCGGCCCTGGGGCGGCTGCTTTCGGACCGGGATGACATTACGGTGACCACCATCGGCCTCGGACTGGATTATAATGAGGACCTGATGACCGTCCTGGCGGCGGAGAGCGGAGGAAACGCCTACTTTGCCCGGGACGCACGGGCGCTGCCGGAGATCTTCGCCAGGGACCTGGGCGACGCCGTATCGGTGACTGCCCGCAGGGTCAGGGTTACCCTTAAATGCGCCCCCGGGGTTCGGCCGGTCCGCATAATAGGCCGGGAGGGCAAGGTTTCCGGGGACTCCATGGAGGTTCCCATAGGCAATGTCTACGGCGGCGAGAAGTACGCCCTCTTCGAGATTGAAATCCCCGGGGGAGCGGGCGGGGACCTGCTGAGGGCGGCGGAGCTTGAGATAGAGTATGCTGACGCAGCCGCCGGGACAACAGTTAAAAGGGCGGCCGGCCTGGATGTGGCCTTTACAAACGACGGCGAGACCGCCGAACGCAGCCGCAGGGCCGACATATCCTCCCAGGTGGAGCTGGCAAAAAACGCGGAAATCAGGGAGGCGGCCATCAGGCTGGCGGACAGCGGCAAGGTAAAGGAGGCGGCGGCCCTGATGACGGAGAGGGCCAGACAGCTTCAGGCGGCTGCTCCGGCGGCGGGGGAAGCGGCGCCTGCTCTTTCGAAGGAGGCGGAGTACTTTGAAGAGTACGCATCGGAGCTTGAGGCTGCGGGAAGCCTCTCCAACGCCGCCAGGAAGAAGGTTATGAACGACGCCTACATGCAGAAAAACCAGCAGACCGCTGTCGAAAATGATTAGGCGGCGAACTTAAAAGATTTGCGAAAGGAGGGGCGGCCATGAAGGGCAAAATTCGGGGCAGGGGCGGACATGGGCCGTCCCTCCCCTTTACTGCCGTACTGGTTTTTGCAGTCGCGGTACTGCTCCCAAGCGCCGTCCTGGGGCTGTTGGCCCTCAGGGCGGCGGACAGGGAGGCGGCCTACGTGGAGCGAAGCCTTGAGGCGGCCCTCCTGGCCGAGGTGAACCTTGCCGCCCAGAAGATCACGGCCCTGCTGGACGGGCTGGGGAGCGAGCTGCAGGGCAGGGCGCGAAAAATAGCGGGGCCGGGGGATCTGGAGAAAGCAGGGGAGCTACCCGCCCCGGCAGCCCTTCCCTTCTATGTGGAGGGGGTCCGGGTCTTCACTCCCGGCGGGAATCTGAAAGCGAAGGGGGATTTCTTAAGGGTCTTCGGAGCCTTTCTGGAGGGCCGGGAGGAGGCCCCCGGCTACGATTCGGTGGCAGGAGTATACAGGAAGGAGATGGGCGAAACCGCCGCCCTTCCCCCACCCCGGAGGAAGCCGGGCGACGGCGCAGGGGCTGTCTTTAAGGACGAATTCTCCGCCCTGGAGGCGGAGGACCCGTCAGTGGAGGATTTTTCCCCCCTTGCCGCCAGTCCCGGTTCTGCCCCGGCCCCCCTGCCGGAGCCCGGAAAAAAAGCGGCCCCTCCCCGGAGCCTGGAGATGCAGATGGCAAAGACAAAGGCCGTCGCCGACCCCGCCTTCCGGGACCGTCTGTTCAAAGCGGCGGAGGAGGAGGGCTTCAGCCTTCTGCAGCGTAACGTGGCCCCCCGGGCAGGAAGTCCGGCTCCGGAACAGGAAGAGCGGTCCGCCACTGTCACCAGGGGCGTCTTCTTCCCCCGTCTTTTAACGACTTCCGAAGGCGGCTTTCTTCCCAAAGTGACGGAGTCGGGTCTTGAGCTAATATACTGGGCCCGGTCGGGCGGCGGGGCGGGCGGCTTTTTTATCGACATGAATGCCCTGAAGGACGCCATCGCCGGGGCGGCCCCCGACATGCTCACCGATGTGCGGCTGCTGGC
>JAAYQT010000368.1 GCA_012519165.1 Synergistaceae bacterium | reverse complement strand
GGACCCGACTCCTTCAGAATGATAGAGTCGGAAGCGGTCTCCGGAGGGGCCTCCGTGATGGTATCCTGCGCGGGCTCCATGGTGGTAAGGGATATATGGCGGGCCGTAAGAAATAAAGAAAATGCCTTCAGGCTTTGGTACGGCGGAGCCCTCATTCCGACCCTTCTCTCCTTCGACGGGATTTACGCGGCCGACCAGGACGCTCCCCTGGACGGGGACGGCGCCCTGGTCCGTCTGGGAAGGGAGATCTGGAACGAGACAAATACAAGGGTGGGGGACAAGAAGGCGGCGGCAAGAGCCTACGCCGTATGCAGCTGGGTACTGGAAGGCCTCAGGAAGGCGGGCTCCCAGTCTCCGGAGAAGCTTTCCAAAGCTATGGAGACAGTCGAGGGGATTCCCCTGGGGTCCCTTGCTCTATCAATAAACGCCGCCTCCCACAGACCGCGCTTCAGGAATGTGGCTATTCTTGTGGCAGGCAACAGACAGTTTAAAGGGGCGGCGCAGTTTCAGATTGAGGGTCCCGGGTATCTGCCCTAGAAAGTCCGTTTTTTTCCAATTCTCGAGGAGGTTGAAGATATGAAATTGCGGGAAGTAGTGCAGATTCTGCAGGCGGAAGTTCTGTGCGGTGAAGAGCAACTGGACGAGTTGGATTTAATGTGCGCCTACGGCGCAGACCTGATGAGCGACGTCCTTGCCTTTGCTCGTCCCGGCTCCCTTCTCCTCACCGGCCTGACTAATATTCAGATCGTCAGAACAGCCCAGATGCTCGATCTTCCGGCGGTTATCTTTGTGCGGGGCAAGAAACCCCAGGACGCCGCCATTCAGCTGGCGTCGCAGATAAATATGCCCGTCCTTATCTGTCAGATGAGTATGTTCGAGGCATGCGGCCTCCTCTTCGCCAAGGGGATTTTGCCCTGTCACATTCCGGAAAGAGGAGAGTAGAGCGTGGCGCAGGAAAATTACGTTGAAGAGTACGTCATCCAGGAGGGAGATTTTACCGCCATCGGAGAGGCGTCCACAAAATTCCGCTCAACGCTGAAGATGCTTGGGATTCAATCGGAACTTGTAAGAAGGGCCGCAGTAGTAGCCTACGAGGCGGAGATGAATGCCCTGATCCACGCCGGGGGAGGGACTATCCGGATGACGGTGGCGTCCGATCATCTTGAGATAAGATCCTGCGACAGGGGGCCGGGTATTCCCGACGTGAGCCTGGCCATGCAGGAGGGATTCTCCACGGCGTCCGACGAAATAAGGGAGCTGGGATTCGGCGCCGGAATGGGGCTGCCCAATATAAAGCGCAACTCTGATGAAATGGACATCGAGACAGAGGTAGGAGTTGGAACCGTTCTTACGGCAACCATAAAGTTTCAGGAGCAGTAGAGGCCCCTCCGCCTGCCCGGAGACGGGCGGCGCTGCAAGAAGGAGTGGTGAAGATGTCGGGAGGAATAAGAGTTCAGGAGGACCGCTGCCGCGGGTGCGCAAACTGTATAAAGTCTTGCCCCACGGAGGCCATTCGTGTGATTGACGGCCTTATGCGGGTGATCCCGGAACTTTGCATAGACTGCGGCGAGTGCATAAGAAGCTGCAAAGATAAGGCCATAACCATAAACGAGGATGAATGGGAGCTTCTGCGGTCCAGAGAGGGGCTTGTGCTCATGGCCGACCCCACCCTGTACGTACAGGTGGGGGCCTACTCCAGGCCCCGGCTCATGCAGGAGGCCCTGGAGCTGCAGGGCCTGAGGGATATTGCCGAATACGCCGCCGTCGCCTTCGACCTTGCCGCCTACGCCTCGGCGAAGATCATAAGGGAGGGCGGGGAGAACCGCCCCTATATTTCCACCTACTGCCCGGCGGTAATAAGGCTCATCCAGATAAACTTTCCCGAGCTGGTAGGCAGAATTCTACCGGTGGAATCGCCCCTGGAGACGGCGGTTACCATCTGGCGGGGCGACACGGGGGCAAAGGAAAAGGTAACCCTGGTATCCCCCTGCCCCGCCAAGGCCACCCTGGTGAGAAACCCGGTGGGACGGTCGAAGAGCTCGCTGAAGTACGTAGTGAGCGTTAAAAAGGTAATCCGGGACCTTCTTGTCTACAACGTCAAGGTCTCGGGGACAAAGGCCAAGCCAATCAGCAGCAGGTGGTTGCTGTGGTCCATCTCGGGCGGGGAGGCGAGGCATATTTCCGCCTTCTCGGACAAGGAGCTGACCTCAGTGGCCGTGTCGGGCCTTAGAAACACCATGGACCTTCTAAACGAGCTTGAACTGGGCAGGTTGACGGGGGTGGACTTCATTGAGTGCAGGGCCTGCGACCTGGGGTGTATCGGAGGTTCGGGCACCTACGAATCCCGCTTCCTTTCCCAGCTCCGCCTTGAAAGCATGGAGACGGAATGGCTTCCAACCCAGGAGGAGATGGAGGAGATCCGGGAGTGGTACGACAAAG
>JAAYQT010000367.1 GCA_012519165.1 Synergistaceae bacterium | reverse complement strand
TCCCTGTTCTGCAGGACGCCCCCCACCTGGCTGAAGTACATGGAGAGGATGGCGTAGCTTATATCCAGGATGTTCTCTTTTTTGTCCCGGAGGATACCGAAGAATACCCCCATTGTCCGTCCGGGGGTGGCCAGGGCGTGAAGGAAGGCGTCGACGCCGGAGTTGAGCCTTACCGTGATGGCCCGTTCGGTCTGCACCGTCCATGCTATGGTTCCGTCGTCTATGAGGGCGGGGAGTTCTTTTTCAATCAGGGCCGCCGACTCGGGCCTGTCGGCATAGGAGAGTTTGAACTCCACATCCTCTCCGCTGAAGATGTAGAAGGCGCCGCCTTTGAGGTCGATAAGTTTTGCCGTACGGTTGTAGCAGTGGGCAAGGATGGACTCAACCGAGTCGTCGGCGGCTGCGTCGGGCCTTATATCGTTGATCTTGAGGGCTACGTCCAGGGCGTTTGCCACCGCCCATCTCTCCTCCTCCATAGAGGTGATCCTGTCCTGAAGCTTTTCAAGGGTGAGAAATTGTTTTTCCAATATTAATCACTCCCCTGGAAGAGGTTATAAATTTCGCTTATCTGTCTGCGGGCCTGCCTTATGGTCATCTCCAGCACGGAGGAGGGAAGGTCCGCCGCCTTCCAGGTTTCCTCCGACAGGGGCGCGGCGTACCACGACCCGCTGCCGCCCTCGTCCGTGACTGAGGCCAGAACGTCCGCCGCCGCCAGGACTGCGGACGCGCAGTTTTTAGGGCGCTCCCGCTCTTTGTGGTGGCTCATAATAAGGCTGGAGAGGGAGAGGGGGAAGTTCCACCTCTCAAGAAGCCTCCCGCCCAGCTCGCCGTGGTCGAAACCCAGAACCTCTCTCTCCATGAAGTCCAGAGGAAGTTTTTCTGCGGAAGCATCAGCAATAAGCCTGGACATGGTGCGGGGGGCATGGCGGAAGAGGGCCAGGCGTCCGATGTCATGGAGCATCCCCGCCGCAAACAGCTGTTCAATTGCCCTGGGATTTTTTCTTGACACCAGGATCTGGGCTATGACCGCCACCGAAATGGAGTGCTTCCAGAAGGACTCCATATTTACCCACTTTACCGAAATTCCCCTGAACAGCCGCGTTGCCGAGACCCCCAGCGCAAGAGTGGACAGCGCCCGTCCCCCTATCAGGGTTGTCGCCCTCAGGATTGAGTCTACTTTGCCGGGCACTCCGTACATGGCGCTGTTGGCCAGCTTGAGGATGATGGCCGACAGCGCCGTATCCTTGCTGACCAGGTCCGCAATGTGGGTGGCGGAGCTTTTGGGAGACCGCAGCGCGTCAGAGATACGGGCGTAGACGTCGGGCAGGGTGGCAAGGCCGTTTTCTGCGCCCAGGAGCGCTTCCATGTCGGTTTTTTCAGCCGAGCCTTCGGGAATATCGGAAAAATGGGAGTTGAAAATTTCGGGGCGGAGGGGGACGTCTCCCTCGGAAAGGCGGGACGCCGTATCCATAACGGCGACGCTGAAAATCTCCTCCATGACGGGCCACTGGGGCGGGTTGCCTGAAAAACGCTCAAGAATTATCTCCCGAGCCTCTTCCATCACGGAGGATGAGAACAAAATATCGCTGTCCGGGGCGCCCTCCCGGTCAGGGGGTTTTGCTACGGGAACCCGGGAAACGCCCCATATTTTGATGCTCATGATGTTTTTTTGCGTCAGGCGGGCGCCTTTCGGGAGAATAAACCTGCCGTTAGGGGCTATGAGGTCTCCCGAGAGCACCATTCCTGATTCGAGGCTGCTGACGGATACATACTCCATGGCATCCTCCATACTGCGCCCTGTCGAGTGCGCCGGTAGTTTACTGCATCATGTATTCTGCTCCATTAATACGCCTGTTGTCAAGGGCTGCGGGGACCGAAATCAGCAGGTTCATCATCACTAAGGGGCTTATACCGGGCGGTAAGTAATATGGGAAAGCAAAAAAGGACTTAAATTCCGGAAAAATATGTAAATTGGCGAGATTCTCATGGAATGGCAGAATAATCGCCCACCCCTGCCGGCGGCGCCAGATTTTTTAGAAATGCTCCGCCTATCATAGCGGGGCATCTTACAGACCAGGGTGAAGAGAAGAAGTCTCAGCGGTTGTCGTTCTCCCGGGGGAAGGAGAATCCCTCCTCCAAAAGGGACAGACAGACGTCCGTGACTGTCGGATCGTAAAGAGTGCCGCGCCCCTCCGCAAGCTCTCTTATGGTACTTTCTCTCGAGTGGGCCGTGCGATAGGGACGGTGGGTCATCATGGCCTCCACAACGTCGGCGAGCCCTATAACCCTGGCTATGAACGGTATATCCTCGCCGCTAAGGCCGTCGGGGTAGCCGGTGCCGTCCATTCTTTCGTGATGTCGCAGGGCTCCCTCCAGTATGGGCTCGGAGAATCCCTCCCTGGCCAGCAGGTTCCATCCTATTTTCGGATGTTCCTGCATCAGCTTCCTGTCCATGGGGCGGAGCGGCCCCGGTATGAAAAGGATCTCGGTAGGAATTCCCATCATTCCCACGTCGTGGAGCAGCGAAGCAGTCGCGAGTACGTCAATCTCGCCGTCGGGCAGGCCGAGCCGCAGGCCTATATCCCTCGCCAGGCAGGCGACGCCCCGCTGGTTTTGCCCGGTGTAAGTGTCCTTCATCTCCACAAGGGAGGCGGTAAGCCTGACGGTCCTTACCCTCTCCTCTTCGACCGTCTTCAGGGTCTCCGCCAGCCTCTCCTCCGTTAAAATCCGCTCCTCCTGGTCCCGGAGTATCAGGGTGCCGAGCATTTGCGAGCCTCTGGCGACGCTCTGGAAGGACGCTTCGTACCGGCGCGTTCCCCTGCCTGTGCGCAGGGAGACTATCTCCCGCCTCTCCCCCGGGGATGGGGAGTTGAAGAGAGAGGTCAGGGTTACGGCGCTTCCGTCGGGCGCCTTCAGATACTCCCATAGCTTTCTCTTCCCGGCGGTCCGCTCAAGGCCCGTCAGCCCGAGGGCGGCCTTGTTGCTGAACTCTACGGTCCCGTCCGGGAGGGAGATCAGAAAGATCGCGTCTCCGGCGTGGTCCAAAACGTCGCCAAGTCTCTCCAGCTCAAAGAGCCGTTTTCTGAGCTCCGGATAGTGGCTTTTCTTAGATGATTTTTCCCCCAGACCCATCAGGGCCAGGAATTCGGAGTCGTCGTCCTTAAAAGGCATCCCGCAGCAGGGCCTCCAGGTCCGCACTCTCAAAGGGGAGGGGGTTCGTCAGCATGCACGGGTCGCAGGCGGCGGCACGGGCCAGTTCGGGAATATCCGCCTCTCCCAGGCCAAGCTCCTTCAGTCTGCCCGGAATACCCGCCTCCTCCCGAAGGTCTGCGATACGCGCCAGCAGTTCCGAAAGAGGGTCCCGGGAGGACGGGCCCTCCCCGGCCATAGCTTCGAGGATCCGGGCGTACCGATCCGGAGCCGCAGAGTAGTTTGCCCTTACACCGAAGGACAGAAGAAGGGAGTTGCACTCACCGTGGGGGAGGTCCAGGAGTCCCCCCAGGCTGTGGGAGAGGGCGTGGACGACTCCGAGGCTTGCGTTTGAGAAGGCCAGCCCCGCATGCATGCTGGCAAGGGACATGCCGGTTCTGTAGTCCAGGTTGGACAGGTCGCCAAGAACCTTGGGCAGAAACTCTGATACCAGCTGGATCGCTCTGAGGGCATGCAGGTCGGTGATAGGGGAGGAGGCCCTTGAAACGTATGCCTCAATGGCATGGGTCAGGGCGTCCAGGCCCGTGGCGGCGGTAAGGGCCCGGTCCATGGTGAGGGTGTTCCGGGGGTCGGTAAGGGATACGTCCGGGACTATTGATTTGCTGATGATGGCGTTCTTGATGCTGGTCCTCTCGTCCTTGATGATGGCGAACTGGGATACGTCCGCCGCGCTACCGGATGTGGTGGGGATGCAGATAACCGGCGGGCACGGGTGAGGAATGCGGTCAACCCCGAAGAACTCGCTTGCGTGCAGGCCGTTTGCGTGTACGGCTCCCACGGCCTTCGCACAGTCCATGGGGCTGCCGCCCCCGAGGGCGATTATCAGTTCGCACTCCTCTTCATCGAAAACCCTTGCTCCCTCCATGACCATAGTCAACGTCGGGTTAGGGCGAATGTCTGAGAATACTACATAGTCCAGCCTGTCATCCTCAAGAAGCCTCAAAACCGGCTCCAGCAGCCCGGACTCGATAACCCCCGGGTCTGTGGCTACAAACACTTTGCCACTGCCCAGATTTTTTGCATACTGTCCGGCGAAATCCGTTGCCCCTAACCCGTAGAGAAGCTCCGGCGCCAGGAATTTTCTCATCGCAAGTCCGCCCACGCTCTCACCTCCAGGAAAATGGTCTCGTTTATGGCTCCCCTGTAATAAGCCCTCTCGTCACCGGCCCGGGTCGAGGGATTTCAGCAGCTTCGCGCAGTACTCCTCCACCTCTTCGGCTGTGCCAAGGGAGAGGGCTTCCAGGGCCGGCGCCTCCAGGTCGCTCTTGCGCAGGTTTCTTATGATCCAGCGGGAGCGGAGGATGGAGGAGGGGTTCATGCTGAACTCGGTAAGCCCCATGCCGAGCAGGATGGGGATGAGCTTCGGGTCCCCCGCCGACTCGCCGCACATACCCACCGGTATGCCCGCCTCCCGGCCGTTGTCAATAACGGTCTTAATAAGCCGGAGCACCGCCGGGTGGTACTGGGAGTAGAGGTGGGACAGCTTTTCATTGCCCCGGTCCACCGCCGCCGTGTACTGAATGAGGTCGTTGGTGCCTATGCTGAAGAAATCCGTCTCCCTGGCGAAGACGTCGGACATGATGGCCGCCGACGGCACCTCCACCATGATCCCCGACTGGATCGATTCGTCGAAGGGGATCTTCTGCGACCTGAGCTCTTCTTTGGTCTCCTCCAGAATGGCCTTGGCGGCCCGAAGCTCCTCCAGGCACGAGATCATGGGGAAGAGGATTCGGACGTTTCCGAAGGCGCTCGCCCTGAGGATGGCCCTGAGCTGGACCTTGAAGATCTCCTGCCTGTCCAGGCACAGCCTGATGGCCCGGTAGCCCAGGAAGGGGTTCTGCTCTTCAGGGATGGAGAGGTAGTCCAGCTTCTTGTCGCCGCCTATATCCATGGTGCGGATCACCACGGGCCGGTCCAGCATGGCCTCCGCCACGCAGCGGTACTGTTCGAACTGGGCCTCCTCCGGGGGGAGAATGGAGCTGTCAAGGTAGAGGAACTCAGTCCTGTAGAGCCCGATGCCCTCCCCGTCGTTATTGAACACGTCGTCCAGGTCCTTCGGGGAGGCCACGTTTGCCTCAAGGTCTACCCTCATCCCGTCCAGAGTCTCCGTCTTAAGGCCCACAATGCCCGACAGGCTCTCCCTGAAGCGGTTGTACTGCCGAAGCCGCTCCTCGTACTCCTTTACCGTTTCGTCGTCGGGGTTGATAAGGACCAGCCCCGCCTCGCCGTCGATAATAATCAGGTCGCCGTTTTCCACTTCGTCCATGAGCCCCTTCACGCCCATGACTGCGGGTATTTCCAGGGTGCGGGCCAGGATGGCGGTGTGGGAGGTCCTTCCCCCCTTCTCCGAGGCCATGCCCAGGGTCATCTCCCTGTCCATCTGGGAGATGTCCGACGGGGTAAGCTCCCCGGCGATGATTATGGAGGGGCCCGAAAGGCTTGAGAGGTCTATGCCTCCCACCTGGAGGAGGAGCTTTATAACCCGGTCGGAGATATCCTTCACGTCGTCGGACCGGGCCTTCATGTAGTCGTTGTTCATGCTCTCGAAGATCTGGATAAGGCTGTCGGATACGCACTTGACCGCCCACTCGGCGTTAACGCCCCGGTCAAGGATCATGCCCTCGATGCGGCTGACGAAGTCCGGGTCCTTCAGCATGCTCCCGTGGGACTTAAAGACCGCCGACTCCCCCGGTGTTATGTTATGGAGGATCTTCTCATGGGTGTCCTCCATCTGCTCGCCGGCGAACTCCAGGGCGGTTCTGAACCGGACGAGCTCCCGTTCCGGGTCCTCCGCATACTCCTGGTGAATGTCGATCTGTTCTTTCCAGTGAATTACCGCCCTGCCGATGGCAACGCCCGGGGAGACGCCGTATCCTTTCATTAAGCTCCGCACCTGCCTGTCGAATATATATTGTATAAGTATACCCCATCGACGGCAGTAGGGGCGGCCGCATTTTAAATTAAGGGCAGAATAAAATGGAGTCCGGGCAGAAGGAGGACCAGCCCGAGGACGGATATTAGAAAGCAGCTGTTTGCCAGGTCGAGGTCCAGCCCGTAGAGGGAGGGGGGGATCAGGGAGTTGAAGGCCACGGGCATGGAGGACAGGATGAGGACGGCCTTCAGGGGCAGCCCGTCAAGGCCGGCCGTACGGGCAAGGGCCGTGCATACGGCGGGGACGAGCAGGAATTTAAGGCCCATTATTGCAACTCCCTCCCCGAGGTACCGCCCCGTTCTGCCGAACCTCATGGCCATGCCTATGGAGGAGAGCAGTATTACCGTGTTCAGGGGGATTAGCAGGCTGTTCAGCGAGGAGAATACGGCAGGTCTCGGGACGCCGGAGAGGTTGAGCGCCGACCCGACGACGAGCCCTGCAAGGGCCACCAGGAAGAAGGGGTCTCTCAGCAGGCGGGCCGGGAGGCTTCTTTCCTCTTTGCCCCCGGCGTCGCCGTAAAGCCTGGCTGCGGGGAAGCCCGCGCCGTAGTAGACCAGCTCCTCCAGCAGCTTGAAGACGGGGACAAAGGCGTAGCCCTCCTCTCCCAGGAATAAAAAGACCACCAGCCCTCCTATGGCCCCCACGTTGGTGAAGAAACCGCAGCAGAAAAACGCCCCGGCCTTAGGCCTGTCCAGCCGAAGCAGGGGGGCCAGGAGGGCCGCCGCCGCGCCCCCGAATACGTGGCAGAAGGCGCCGATGGCTGCAAGCCAGGCTATCTTGGGTTCCCGGATTTCCACAATCCAGAGGGCGCCGATAAAGGTAACGGGGCTGAGGCCCAGAAGGACCAGCCGCTGAAGGAAGGACCTCAGTCGGGCTATGGGAGGTTCGGGGCCAAAAACCCCCCTGGCCGCAAAAAGCTGCACCCCGTAACCTGCCAGCAGGCCTGCGGCGATAAGGGCGAAGGACGAAAGAATGGGCTTCATGGACGAAATTGTCCTTTCGGTCTGAATTGGGGCGGCCCCGCGCGGCCGCCCGCGACGGGTATTATTCCCTCAACTGCCGGCCCTGTCAACTTCAAAAAGCCCCCGGGAGGGGATATACTTAAAAAGTAGTAACGCCTGAGACGAGGAGGAGCGGTGATGAGCGTAAAACAAATCGACGTGGTTTTATCCCCCGGCGAGGAACTTCCCGAGGCGGACAGCTGGCTGGTAATCGACATACTGCGGGCTACCACCACCATGGACGCTTTTTTTAGCGGCGGCGGCCAACTCCTCTACCCCTGTCCCTCCATAGAGGACGCCTTCGTCCTCCGGGACAAACTTTCCGCTGCCGGCGTCCCGCCCCTGCTCATGGGGGAGAGGAACGCCCTCCCCCCTCCCGGCTTCGACCTGGGCAACTCCCCCCTGGAGCTGCTTGAGTACGGCCCTGCAAAAAGCCCTGCCGCCGTCATGGCCACCACCAACGGCACCAGCGCTCTGCTGAAGGCAGCCCGGTCAGGCAGGCCCGTGCGGCCCGCCTGCGCCCGCAACGCAC
>JAAYQT010000366.1 GCA_012519165.1 Synergistaceae bacterium | reverse complement strand
TCATCCTCTTCTCCCGGAGCCTTGCCCGCCCCTTGAGGGCCGTTGCGGAACGGGCCCTCTACGTGGCCGAAAGCGGCGACCTCACCGTATCGGTGGACGCCCGCACCTCCATAACCGAGATAAAGGCCGTGGCCGAAGGCCTGAACCGCCTCATCGGCGGCACCGCCGACACGGTAAGAAATATCCTTGAAAACGCGTCCTCGGTCCTCTCCAGGGCCGAGGACATGAGCGCAGCTTCCGAGCAGAGCAGCGCCTCCGTCCAGGAGGCCGTAACCCTGGCCGCCAACGTGGCCAAAAACACCCACGACACCGCAAGCGCCATCGAAGAGGCCAACGCGGGGGTCGAAGAAGTGGCGGGGGCCTCCCAGGCGGGGGCGAAGGCCGCCGCCGAGTCGGGGGAACAGGCCGCTGAAATCTCCTCTGCGGCTGAAGAGGGGGGCAAGGCCCTGGACGAAATGTCGGGCCTCATAGAAAAAGTATCCGACGCGGGGGACCAGGTCAGCGAGGCCGTGGGAGAACTTGCCAAATCCGTGGCGGGCATCACCGGCTTCGTCAACACCATCACCCAGATCGCCGACCAGACAAATTTGCTGGCGTTGAACGCCGCAATTGAGGCGGCCCGCGCCGGGGAGGCGGGCAGGGGCTTTGCGGTAGTGGCGGAGGAAGTCAGAAAACTGGCCGAAGAATCCAACCGCGCTGCGACCCAGGTGGGCAAAGTCATAGGGGAAATATCGGGTAAAACAGACAAGGCCCTCTCTGACCAAAAGGGCAGCGCGGAGCAGATAGGACTGCTGGTAGTCCGTGCCCGTGACGCCAAGGCGGTAATTGACGGGGTAATAGAGCGTGTGGGGGCCATCACGGAAAACGTCCAGTCCATAGCGGCCACCATGGAGGAACAGTCTGCGAGCGCCCAGGAAATGACTGCGGGCATGGACCATGTGGCCCGTTCGGGTGCGGAAATCAGCGAGCAGGTAGAAAGCATCAACCGTGCCATGGAGGAGCAGGCCCGCGTTGCGGAGTCCATAGCCCGCGCCGCTGAGGAGCTGGTGGGGCTTGCAGGGGATATGCAGCGGTCCGCCGCCCGGTTCAAGGTGGGGGACGAAGGCGGGGCGGGGCTTGTCCCGGTCCGCCGGTAAGCATTATAAATTCTGGAAGAATAAGGCAAGGAGGAGGAGCAGATGGCAGAGCAGCAGCTTGTAGTATTCGGCCTTGGCAAGGAAGAGTTCGGGATAGACATCTCCAGGGTGAGGGAGATAGTGCGGCTTCAGAACATCACAGCCATACCACAGTCCATGGACTTTGTGGAGGGGATTGTGAACCTCAGGGGGCAGATAGTGCCCATAGTTGACCTGTGCAAGCGATTCCGGGTGGCGGGCTCAAATGAAACCGAAGAGTCCTCCAGGCGCATCATAGTGGTCAACATGGCGGAGCAGAACATAGGCATCCTTGTGGACGGCGTGTCGGAAATCCTGCGCATCCCCGACGAATCCATCGAGCCCACTCCCCCCATCGTGGCGGGAGGGGTGGCGGCGGAGTTCATCAGGGGCGTTGCCAAGGTGGAGGACAGGCTTATTATCTTCCTTGACCTGGACAAGGTTTTCTCGGTAGAAGAAAAAGAAGCCCTGGCTCAGGCTGTTGGTGAATAAAACAGGCCCGGCCATAAAAAAGACGGAGCCCGGGGAATATCCCGGGCTCCGCTGTTTATGGGGCCGCTATAGTCTACTTCTTCTTTGATCCGGCAGGTACCAGTCCCTTGCTGCCCGATTCGTCGCCGAACCTGAAGAAGGCCACCAGTTTCTGCAAATCCTGGGACAGCCCCGCAAGCTCCTCCGAACCCCGGGCAACCCGCTCGGCGGAGGCCGCAACCTCGCCCATCTGACCCCGCACCATCTCGGAGGACGATGCGGCCTGGCCCACCCTGGTGGCTATGTTCTGGACCGCGCTCGCTATCTCCTCGCTGGAGGCGGACTGCTCCTCCGATACGGCAGCCAGG
>JAAYQT010000365.1 GCA_012519165.1 Synergistaceae bacterium | reverse complement strand
CCGCGCCGGGCGAAACAGGGGCAAAGGCCGTCTTCGGCGAGCTGGCAAGGGCCTACGATAAAAAATGGGGAGGCTTCTCGGAGGAGCCCAAGTACCCCATGCCCGGCAGGCTTCTCTTTCTTACGCGCTACCAGGAGCGGTTTGACGACTACAGGGCCGCAGAGATGGCCCGCGACACGCTGGTTAAAATCTGGGATGGCGGCATAAGGGACCACCTGGGAGGAGGAGTGGCCCGGTACGCCGCCGACCGGCGGTGGAACCTCCCCGGGTTTGAAAAGATGCTCTACGACCAGGCGCTGCTGCTCTACGCCCTGGCGGAGATTCAGGAGAAGAGGTATGACGACTTTTTCGAAGACTTCGCTGTTGATATAGCTACCTTTGTCCTACGGGACATGACCTCCCCCGAGGGCGTTTTCTACTCCGCCGCAGACTCGGGCGGCGAAGGAGATGAGGCGAGATACTACCTTTGGACAGAGGACGAGATAAGGTCCCTCCTTACGCCGGAGGAGGCGGGGATTTTTATCTACGCCTACGGCGTTCTTAAGGGGGGAAACTATAAAAACGAGGTCACCGGCCGCATCCTGGGATATAATATTCTGTTCCGGGCTGCGTCCTCCAGAGATATTGCCCGCAGATTTAACATGGATGAAGCCGGAGTGGAAACGTTGCTGGCCTCCTGCAGGGAGCGACTTTTCAAGGCGCGGCGCAGGCGACCCGCTCCCCCGATGGACGACAAGATTCTGACGGACTGGAACGGTCTCATGATCGCGGCCCTGGCAAAGGCCGGCGCAGTCTTTGAGCGGCGGGAATGGATAAACAGCGCAGAGAAAGCGGCCCGGTTCATCGATCAAAAACTGCGGGATAAAAAGGGCGCCCTTTTACACAGGTACAGGAACGGCGAGGCTGCCGTCCCCGCATTTCTGGACGACTACGCCTTTTTCGCCCTGGGCCTCACCGAGCTGGGGGAGAGCCTGGGAAGAAAGGAGTACACCCAGTCGGCGGTCAAACTTATGGACGCGCTTCTAAAGAACTTCGCCGACGGCGACGGGGGATTATTTTTCCACGACGGCGGGGATAAAAACCTCTTCCTCAGGAAGAAGGACGCATACGACGGCGCCGTGCCGTCCGGCAACGCCGTGGCCATGGAGGTTTTGACGCGGCTTTCGGCGTCGGCAGGCCGGAGGGACTTTTCCGGGGCCGCAAAGCGCATTGCGGCGGCCTTCTCCAGGCATGCGGCAAAATACCCCCTCTCCCACGCCCACTTCATCTCCGTATCGGCAGGTTTATAGTCCCTCCGGGGCTTGTGGCAGAGCCCCTCATCCGTTATAGTAGCAGTGTAATTTTCAGTCTTAATATCCGAGGAGGGTCCGCCTATGCAGGAAGTTAAAAAAGTCATTACCGAAGTAGGCACCAACGAATGGCAGGTTGTGGTTTTCTTTCTGGGCGACCAGGGATTCGCAATAAATGTTGATAAGACCAGGGAGATATTAAGGTGGCCCGGCTGCCGGAGCATCCCTGAATCCCACCCGTCCATGATCGGCATCACATCGGTCAGGGGAGAGGTTCTGCCCCTACTCGACCTCAGGGCGCACCTGCGCATTCCGGCCAAGACCGATCTTGAACATAGCAAGGTGATCATCGCCGAATTCAACGAGATCAAGCTCGGCTTCGTGGTGGACGCCGTGGAGCGTATCTACAGGATCAACTCGGAGGAGCTGGACTCGACCCTCACGGGGACCTTCCTCGGCGAGTACGT
>JAAYQT010000364.1 GCA_012519165.1 Synergistaceae bacterium | reverse complement strand
TGGTACCCGTTCCCGCCCGTACCACGTCGATGAGCATGGACCGCACGGTGACGGCCGTCTCGGCGGAGAGCCCCCTGGTAGCCACCGGGCTTCTCCTCTCCAGCACGTCCCCGTTGCCGGACCTGACCTCCCGTATCATCAGAGGTGTAACCGTCATTCCGTTGTTGGCAAAGGCGGAGAAGGCCACGGCCATCTCCAGGGGCGTAATGCTGGCAGAGCCAAGCGCAAGGGAGAGGTCCGCCGGCACGTGGGGCGAGGTGATTCCCAAATTTCGCGCCACGGACAGGATGTTTTTTGCCCCCACATAGTCGATCAGTCGCACGGCCACGGTGTTAAGGGAATGAACCAGGGCGTATTCCAGGGTAACTTCGCCCCTGAACTTGCCGTCGTAGTTATCCGGCGCCCATACGCTCATCTTCGGTCCTTTTTTCTCATAGGCTATCCTGGCGTCCAGAAAGTGGTCCGTGGGCAGCAGCCCCGCCTCAAAGGCGGCGGCGTAAACCACCGGCTTGAAGCCCGAGCCCGGCTGCCTGAAGGCCTGGGTGGCCCGGTTGAACTTGCTTACCGCAAAGTCGTGCCCCCCCACCATGGCAAGAACTTCCCCCGTTTCCGGGTCCATCCCCACAATTGCGCCCTGGCTCTTCAGGCCCTCCATGGCCTTTTCAGCGGCCTCCTGCATCTTCAGGTCCAGGGTGGTGTGGATCTCCATTCCTCCGGAATAGACCAGGTCGGGGCCGTACCGGGGCAAAAGTTCGTTAAAAAGAAGATGGGCTACAAAGTAGGGCGCCTTGTTAAACTCCTGTACCTTATTGGGAACGTGCTTAAAGACCAGTTCGGCGTTATAGGCCTCGTCCCGCTCCCTCTCGCTGATCCATCCCAAGGTTAAAAGCCTGTCCAGCACATATTTCTGCCGTCTTTTAGAGTTTTCCAGGTTGGACAGGGGGCTGTACCTCCCCGGGGCTGCGATCAGCCCTGCAAGAATTGCGGCCTCCGAAAGGGTAACCTCGGCGGAGGGTTTGCCGAAATAAGTCCGGGATGCGGTATCCACTCCCCAGGCGCCGTGGCCGAAGTAGATGGTGTTAAGGTACATTTCCATAATCCTGTCCTTCGTAAAAAGCTGCTCCATCCTGACGGAGAGGATTACCTCCTTGGCCTTCCGCTCCAGCGTCCTGTCCTGGGTTAAAAACAGATTGCGGGCAAGCTGCTGGGTAATGGTGCTGCCTCCCTGCTTTACGCCCCGGTTGGTCAGGTTTTCTACAAAGGCCCTGGCAATGGAAAGAAGCCTGATTCCCCCGTGCTGGTAAAATGAAGAGTCCTCGGCGGCAAGGGTGGCCTTGATAATCCACGGCGAAATCTGCCGCAGCGAGACCGGCTGCCTGTTTTCCGTAAAAAGACGGGCCACCGGTTCTCCCTCTCGGTCGTAAATCACGCTGGCCACGTTTGCCTTGTGGGCAAGCATCTCCGTGGCGGTAGGCAGGTCCTTTGAAATATCCCTCAGGTAGAGGGCAACGAACACGGAAAGGACCGCTCCGGCCAGCAGCAGCGCCAGCAAAAGCAGCAGAAACAGGGATTTCAGCAGCGATCTCTTTTTTTTGGGCCTTTGTTTTTTCCCCTCCGGGTAAGAGGTCCCCTTCCCTGGCTGGGGGTCAGATAATCGAGCCATGCAGTTCCTCCTTAATATAAAAGCCCGCAGAGGGCGTTAAAAACTTGCAGCTGCAAATGTACGGAACGATTATATCACCCGCTGTGGAAATTTTTTTCAACAAAATCGTAAAAAGGGGCTTGTCAAACCTTCCCGTCCATGGTATATTCTTCGCCGTTGCTCTTGAGAGCGACGCGGCACCTTGAAAAAAGAATACAGTGCATAAAGACGCAAGCGAGCTCCTGAATTTTTTTCTTGAGAGTTTGATCCTGGCTCAGGACGAACGCTGGCGGCGTGCTTAACACATGCAAGTTGCACGGTATATCATGGAAGCTTGCTGAAGTGGTATATAGTGGCGAACGGGTGAGTAATGCATGA
>JAAYQT010000363.1 GCA_012519165.1 Synergistaceae bacterium | reverse complement strand
CGATTCTTCTAAGAACGGGCAGCAGGGGGCGGGACGTCCTTGAGCTGGCCTCGGAAATACTTAAGGAGTTCGGCAACGCCAGGGGCCTCTCCAGGGCCACCGAGGAGGAGATGATGGCCATCTCCGGCCTGGGGGAGTCCAAGATTTGCGTTCTTATGGCGGCCCTGGAGCTGGGCAAGCGGGCATATTCCGGAAAAAAAGAGCCGGAAGAGGGCCTCCCCTGGGAAAAGCGCCTCTCCACCCTGGCGGTGGAGCTGGCCGGCGAGGAAAGGGAATACATTGTTGCCCTGTATGTTAGAAAAGACGGCACGCTGATTACGGACGATGTTATCTCCTACGGAGGGCCTGACGGGGCTTTTCTTGATGTAAAATACTTCCTGCGCAGGGCTGTCCGCCTGGACTGTTCCGGGCTTGTCCTTGTTCACAACCACCCCGACGGGTCGCTGCGGCCCAGCCGGGAGGACAGGATGCTGACGGACTACCTTGCCGGGAGGACAAAGATGCTCGACATAAGGTTTATTGGCCATTACGTGGCGGCTAACGGGGAGTACGCTTCCATCCAGCTCCCCCCGGGCCTGGAAAGTGGGGACTGAAGCAGGTGTTTGGAATGTTTAAAGGCGTTTTTGGAGCTGATATCGGAATCGACCTTGGGTCGGCAAATATCGTTGTTTACGTTAAGGGCAGAGGTGTCGCGCTAAGCGAGCCTTCCGCCGTGGCGGTACGGAAGCGCCCCAAGGGGGGCGTCCAGGACGTTATAGCCGTCGGGAAAGAGGCCAAGGCCATGGCCGGAAAGACCCCTGCGGGGGTATCCACCATCTGGCCCCTTCAGGACGGAGTTATTGCAAACTACGACATGACGGAGCAGCTGATCCGCCACTGCCTCAGGAAGGCGGGGGGCGCCAGGGGCTTTCTGGCAAACCCCCGGGTGGTGATCTCCGTCCCCGCCGAGGTAACCGAGGTGGAACGGAAGGCCGTGGTGGACGCCACTCTGGGCGCAGGCGCCAGGGAGGCCTACGTGGTGGAGGAGCCCATATCGGCGGCGCTTGGCGTGGGGCTGCCCATCCAGGAGCCCAGGGGCAGCATGATTCTGGATATAGGAGGGGGCACCAGCGAGGTGGCCGTCCTGTCCCTTGGCGGGATAGTTATAACCAACTCTCTCAGAGCCGCCGGAAAGGACATGGACAACGCCATCATCGCCATGCTCCGGCAGAGGTACGCCCTGCTGATCGGCGAGAACACCGCCGAGGAGGTAAAGATAACCATCGGTTCCACCCTCCCCCTCAAGGAGGAGCTGGAAATGTCCGTAAAGGGACGGGACCTGGCCGACGGGCTGCCCAAGGCGGACACCGTCACCTCCGTGGAGCTGCGGGAGGCCCTGGAGCCCATTGTCCTGAGGATAGAGGACATGGTTAAAGTGGCCCTTGAGCAGACCCCTCCGGAGCTGGCAAAGGATATAGTAGACCAGGGGATTCTGCTTTCGGGAGGCGTGTCCCAGCTCAGGGGGCTGGCGGAGCGGTTCTCGCGGGCCCTTAATACGCCGGTAATCCTGGCCGAAGACCCCCTCTTTGCAGTGGCAAGGGGTGTTGGGAAAATTCTGGACAATCTTGACGACATGAGAAAGGTTCTTCTTTCCGTAGAAAGGGGATCCAAGTAGGAGTTCTGGCGCGGGGACGCGGGCTTATGGCTGAAAAACACCAGGAAAAAGAGTGGATTCACGGTCTGCTTATGATAATAACCTGTCTTCTCCTGCTGGCGGCCGCCCCGAGAAAGGACGTTTTCAGGGGCGCAGTGGATGCGGCGGGACTGTTGCTTCGTTACCCGGAATATCCGGCAGTGGTCCTTGAGCGGGGGGCCAAGAGCCTTTCATCGTGGTTTGCCGAGAAGAGCGTCCTCGTGGAGAGACTGGACTTTCTCGAAAAAGAGAACTCGCGCCTCAAGCTGGCCTGGTCCATGGGGTCGGCCGCCCACCTTAAGCAAGAGCTTGAGCGGTACTACGGATATGCCAGGGTGACCCTGCGGGAGCCCCTCTCATGGTGGTCCGAGGCCCGGATAAACAAGGGCGCTTCCGACGGGGTCTTTGCGGGCGCGCCGGTGCTCCACAACGGCTACCTTACCGGCCGCATCAGCTCCCTGGGGGAAAACTACTCCTGGGTGGAGCTGATTACCTCCTCCTCCCTCATGGTCCCGGTGGTAATCGAAGAGACCAGGGATCTCGGGGTAGTGGCGGGGGATGGCGAGGGAGGGCTGTGGCTTCTCTACGTTCCCGAGGGAAGGTCCTACTCGGGGGGGATGACCGTGAGCACCGCCATGGTGAGCGAGGCCCTGCCCCCGGGAATCCCCGTGGGAAGCCTGTCGCCGGATAAAAGAAAGACCGGCGGCTCCTACTACGAATGGAAGGTAATCCCCGGAGCAAACCTTAACCAGCTCTACGCCCTGGAGGTCTACGGAGAAGGGACTGAAGGGGGCGGTTTAAAGTGATCTACGCCGGGGCGTGGTACCTGCAGGACTTTTTGTGGGTGTTGACAAACGGAAAGGCCATCGTCCCGGAACTCTTTCTGATGGCCCTTGTCATAAGGGCTCTCGGGAATGAGGGCAGGGGAGTGGAAGTCCTCTGGGCCGCCTTTTTGGGCGGAATGCTGTGGGATCTGCGGTGGGTGGGGTTTCCCGGGCTGTCGTCCCTGTTTTACGTTGTTACCATCCTCATGTCCCGGTGGGCGTGGTTTGCCCTTCCCCAGTCGGGGCGCACCCCGCCCCTGTTCGGCGCCGCTCTCTGGGCCGCTTTCTTCCCCATCTCGGCGGTGCGGAACTTTTTGGGAGGCGCCAGGGGCGCGGGCATCTTGACAACCTACTTCCTTCAGCAGAGCTACCTGCTTCCCCTGGTGCTGCTTGCTTCGCTGGCCTACGCCTGGAAGCTGAAAAATACCGATGTCTGACCTCAGGCCCGTATATAACGGCAGGCTCAGGCTCCTCAGGGCCGCCATCTTTATGTCCCTGGCCCTTTTAGCCGCCGGGCTCTACTATTTCCAGGTAGTTCACACCGATGCATACGTGCGCCTTGCCTCCAACAACCGGCTCAGGCTCATCCGCTTCCCTCCCGTGAGGGGGGAGATCTACGACCGGAACGGCGCCCTGCTGGCGGTTAACGTTACTACTTTCGATATAATGGGCTATCCCCTGGATATTGAAAAAGAAGGCATGGTGGCCCGGCTTGCGGCCCTGCTCTCAAACCACGGAATCCCCTTTACGGAAGAAAACCTCACCCGCTCCATAAAACGGCAGTTCTGGGCGCCCTACAGGGTTGTCCGGCTGGTGAGCAACATCACCCTTGCCCAGATGGCGGACCTGGTGGCGGACCCGGACTTTCCCAGGGAGTTGTTTCCCCTGCCCGTCTGGCGGAGGACCTACCCCGCAGGCAGCCTTGCCTCCAACATCACCGGGTACGTGGGGGAGATAAGCGAAAACGAGCTGAAGCAGTTCAGCGGGGAGAACTACGCGGCGGGGGACCAGATCGGCAAAAACGGCATCGAACGCCAGTACGAGGAGCTGCTCCGGGGTACCCCCGGGGAGGAGTCGGTGGAGGTGGACGCCAGGGGGCGGAAGGTGAGGACCATCGACGTAAGGCCTGCGGGAAGGGGCGCCGATCTCCATCTTACACTGGACCTGGGCGCTCAGAGGCTGGCGGCGGACCTCATGAAGGGGCACAGGGGCGCCATCGCGGTTATTGACGTCAACACGGGGGAAGTGCTCGTGCTCTATTCATCCCCCTCCTACGACAATAACCCCCTGGCATGGGGGGTTTCGCCCAGGGAGTGGAGCGCCCTAATAAACGACCCTGAAAAACCCATGCACGACAGGAGCATATCCGGGGTCTATCCTCCCGCTTCCACCTTCAAGGCCCTGGTGGGGCTTGCGGCCCTGGAGGAGAAGGAGGCAGTCCTCAGCAGTTCCGTCTTCTGCTCCGGCGCCTTTACCCTGGGCAACAGGGTCTTCCGCTGCTGGAAGAGGTCCGGCCACGGCAGGGTGAATCTGCTTACCGCCCTTCAGGACTCCTGCGACGTCTACTTCTACCAGACCGGGCTTAAGCTGGGCATAACCAGGCTTATGAAGTGGTGTTCCCTCTTCGGCCTGGGGGCTCCCTCGGGGATTGACCTCCCGGGGGAAGCGGGGGGCACCATAGGCGGCCCGGACTGGAAAAAGGCCAGGCTGAAGGAGTCCTGGTACCACGGCGATACGGTAAACTACTCCATCGGGCAGGGCTTTCTGCTTACCACGCCTCTTCAGCTGGCCCGGCTCTATGCCGCCATTGCCAACGGCGGTAAACTTGTGCGCCCCCGGCTGCTCTACAGCGGGGAGGATGACGCCCTTAAACTGCCGGTAAGCGCCGCGAACCTTGACCTGATCAAAAAGGGGCTGAACTTCGTTGTTAAGAGGGGTACCGGCCGCCGGGCGGGGAGTTTCGGCATAGACGTTGCCGGCAAAACGGGTACTGCCCAAAACGCCCACGGCCCCGACCATGCCCTGTTTGCGGGCTATGCTCCCATCGATTCCCCCAGATATGCGGCCGTCGCGGTGATCGAGGCGGGGCTTCACGGAAGTTCCGTGGCCTCTCCCATGGTAGGGGAGATCCTCTCCTACCTGCTGGTTCCCGAGGCGAGGGGAAAGGCCCAGTAGGGGACGGGGCGCATTCGGCGGGT
>JAAYQT010000362.1 GCA_012519165.1 Synergistaceae bacterium | reverse complement strand
CTATCAGGGTCCTCTTCGCCCGGGACTGTTTCTTTTCCCTGTCCCAGTAGGATATGGACTCGTATGCGTAGGTTATCCCGGAGCGTTTGTCCTTCTGATGGATAATGGCCGCCATTTCAACACCCCCATCGTTACGTGTATTATTATGCATAACGAGGAGCTTTGTCAAGGCGTTTCGTTGTCAAAGTGCGATTGTTTCTGTGCTTGTTGCGTTCAACCCAACCGGCTCGTTAGGTGTGGCCGGGAATGCAGGTTATCGCTATTTGGGCGTTATTTTCCATTTTTTGCCTCCGTGAGAGGGTTTGAAGTTGAGTAATTATATTGCTCCGGGCAGGGACGTGTCAATTTTTGGGGGGCGCTTACCTGCCGGAAGGGGCGTAGCGATGAAAGTTGTCATCCCGACCGGAGGTGCGTTTATGGGCTGTCATCCCGACGTAAGGAGGGATCTTTCTTTGTCATCCCGACGACCAGTGGGAGGAGGGATCTGGGTTTGAGAAATGCGGTTTTGAAAAGCAGGGGCAAAAAACCAGGTCCCTCGTCGCTACGCTCTGTCGGGACGACAGGGGCATTGTGGGCGTTCGGGATGAGCAACTTCAGTTATTTTTTGTACACATCCCCTCTTGGCCCTATGAAAAGTACGTTAATCTTCCTGGTTTTTTCATCTATACGTAGAATCACTCTCCAGGGTCCTACACGCAAACGCTGTTCGTCTCGTCCCTTTAGAGGCTTTATGTCTCCCGAGGGGCCGGAATATAGAGCGTCAATCGCTGTAAGAAGGCGTCTTTTGTCAGGGTTAGGTATCCTCATTAGCTGCTTGACGGCTTCCGGGGCAATGATAACATTCCAAGTCTGAAGCCTTACCATAGCTCGTTTAGAACCTCTTTGAACGGACGTCCTTTCCCTTTGTCAATTTCGGCTCTGGCTATGGCAATGCGCTCTTCATCTTCCGGAGAAAGGGGAGGCTCGTCTTCTTCTATCTCCTCAAGTTCCAGATGAAGGGCGTAGTTGCGAAGCCGTTCTATGTTTCTTGGCGAGAGCCTGCGAAGCACACGGTGTATTTCCTTTAGCTCACTGGCTGTTGTGCTTGGCATATCAAATACCCCTCCATTGTTTTTATTTTCAATGATTATTATATCCTATTTCAGGGTGGCAAGGGGTTTGATGGCAAAGTAGATGACTTTTACAACAGGCGTGTTGCTCGCTTGGGAGTCAGGGTAACTGGCAATCTTTGACAAGCTATCCCAGCTGGATGCAGCCTTTGTCATCCCGGCCGGAGGGGAGGGATCTGGGTTTGAGAAATGCGGTTTTGAAAACCAGGGGCAAAATCAG
Organism: Synergistaceae bacterium; assembly: GCA_012519165.1. Lineage (GTDB taxonomy): Bacteria > Synergistota > Synergistia > Synergistales > Aminobacteriaceae > Aminivibrio. The sequence continues at coordinate 19,801 of JAAYQT010000362.1, read as the reverse complement.
GAACAGATCCCTCCGCCCTGCGGGCGTTCCGGATGACAGAGGACGGGCGGCGTTCGGGACGACATGGGCATAGGACTAAACGGGTGTTTTCCCGTTTGAGTGGGTCGCTCGTGCGGTCAAAAAAGCAACGGCGATCAGTGCGTGGTTGGGTGTTCTTCTCTTCTGATTTTTTCAAGCTGCTCGGGCGTTACTTCCGAATAAGCGATTATTTTATCGTCCGGCTCGCCCGCCGCCAGCATTTTGCGGGCCATTGCTATTTGTTTTAAAAGCATGCCTCTTTCCATGCCTCTTTCCATGCCTCTTTCAATACCTTTTTCAATACCTTTTTCAATACCCTTCTCCATGCCTTTTCTTTCCAACAGGCTTAAGTACATGGCGCCGGCCTCCTTTCTGCTTTCCAGCTCTTCTTCCCATCTGTTCCAAACATCGTCATTTTGTATGTGCATTACGCCCTCGATAAACCAGAGCAGCATCATTTTTTCTTCATGTGTCCAGCCCCGCTTATTCAACTCAGATAGCAGTATTTTCATGTAATCAAGCTTGCGGGCGTCGTCGCCGCGCTGCTTCCATGCCTGCATTCCGGCGTAGTGAGCAAGGTCGAAGGGGTTGTCGCCGTTTCGAAGCGCATTTTCGTCGCCCTCGTATTCCGACCGTCGTTCATTATCATTTTCGCCCCCGGAACGTTTTGTCCGCTTGTCGTCTTTCATGGCGCCGCCTCCCTTGCTGACGTAATAATAGCATTCAGCCGGAAAAACTGAAAGGCGCGCTTAGAGCCGGAGATGAGAGTATGCCCCTGCTGCAACATGGCGTTGGCAGGAGGATGAAGTGGCATCCCGATCGAATACAGCCCTTTGTCATCCCGACGTTAGGAGTGATCTTTATTTGTCATCCCGACCGGAGGGGAGGGATCTGGGTTTGAGAAATGCGGTTTTGAAAACCAGGGGCAAAATCAGGAACAGATCCCTCCGCCCTGCGGACGTTCGGGATGACAGAGGACGGGCGGCGTTCGGGACGACACAGGGGCAAACGGCATTCGGAATGATAGGGGTTGTCAAACGACATCCGGAATTGACCCGACCTCTTTTGACAGCCCTAAAAGAGGACCCTATAATAAGGACCTAAAAAGCTGCTTTAGGGAGTGACGAAATGCTGCAAACAAAAATCAGCCTGACGCCGTCATTGGCGGAATTCCTGGATGATCATAAATCCTATGGATTCAAAGATAAAAGCTTGATGGTTCGTAGCGCTCTGCTTCGCTTCCAGGAAGAGCTTGAACTGGATAGTTTGGCGCGCTCCGCCGATTTATATGCGGAACTATGCGAAGAAGAGGATTGCCGTCAATTAGTCAATTAACGGAGACAGTTTGCCTGAATCCTTCCCCTGCCCTCATCGCTTTGCTCCTCGGAACGACCAGAGGGCACAAATATTTTACCGGGCTGTGATTCCGGCCTTCTCTTTCCCTGCCTCTTGTCTGGCAAACTCGGCAAGGCTTTTGTGAGAGTCAAAAATTACTTTTGGCGATTCCGGGGAGGGGCGATACTTGCCTGAAGCTATATCCAGCGTCATCTGTCGAAAGTCTTCCGCAGACATTACGCCGTATTTTTTCATCCTATCAGAATAGTTCATTTTGCTACCTCCATCGCTTTATAATCCTTCTTACATCCTCCCAGAAGTCCTCAACCAGTTTTGATGCCGTTGAAAACTCATAACGCTTTACTGTCTCTCTGTGATGACGATGATCCCATTCAGTTTTTCTGGCAACGTAACCCCGTTTGCCTGGTGAACGGAAGTCGTGATTACTGTTATCATAACCAAGAATCCTGTCTCCGTTTTTATCGAGCAAAGAAAGACTGTATTTGATTCCATGGGGGATATTTTCCGTTGGCTCAACCAGGACAATGTCGAATTTAACGGTATAGTCGCCACTTTCTATGGTAAAACGGTGACCGTCAAGATCAAGAAGCGCAGCTAAAGCAAAATCATCAGGCGCGGACATCTTAAACCCCTCCATGTGCAGAAATTATACCACTGCTACACTCTGTGGAGTAAATTTTATTTCGTTTTGAACGGTCATTCATTATGTCATCCCTGCGATTTATGGAATCCGGGATTGAGTAATGGGGTTTTGAAAACCAGAGGCAAAACCAGGTCCCCCTACGGGATGCTTCGCGACCTCCGCCGCTACGCGTCGTTCGGGACGACTGAGGGGCAAACGGCATTCGGAATGATAGGGGTTGTCAAACGATATCCGGAATTGACCCGACCTCTTTTGACAGCCCTAAAAGAGGGCCCTATAATAAGGGCTTGAAAAGCTGCTTTAGGGGGTGACGAAATGCTGCAAACAAAAATCAGCCTGACGCCGTCATTGGCGGAATTCCTGGATGATCATAAATCCTATGGATTCAAAGATAAAAGCTTGATGGTTCGTAGCGCTCTGCTTCGTTTCCAGGAAGAGCTTGAACTGGAAAGTTTGGCGCGCTCCGCCGATTTATATGCGGAACTATGCGAAGAAGAGGATTGCCGTCAATTAACGGAGAGCGCATTGCAGGGGTGGCCTGAATGACAGTCTTGAAGCGGGGAATGGTGATCGATATAAACCTTTCTCCGACGCAGGGATCGGAGACGGGAAAGGTTCGCCCCTGCGTCGTGGTGACGAACGACGTCTATAATGCGCGGGTTCCAGTGGTACAGGTCGTTCCGATTACCGAATGGAGCGAGAAAAAAGGGCGTATCCGGACAAATGTTGAACTCGTTCCTTCTCCGGAAAACATGCTGACTAAGAAATCCGTGGCCGACTGTTTGCAGACCCGTCCTGTGGACCTTCGGTTCAGGATGGTCGGAGTACGGGGTGAATTGACTTCCGAGGACATGGGCAAAATAGACGATGCATTGCGAATTGTCTTTTCCCTCTAAAACACTCCTGCTAGCCTGGATCCTTCCCCTACCCTCGTCGTTCTACCCCGCCGGGACGAAAAAAGGGCGGCGTGCAGGACGATATGAGGCCGTCATCCCGACCGAATGGGAGGGATCCGGGTTTGAGCAGCCGGGATTAAAAACAAAGGCAAAACCAGGTCCCTCGTCGCTTCGCTCTGTCGGGACGACATGAGCGCCTCGTTCGTGTCGGTCGCTTATGCGGCATGCTTCTGGCCGCCATCTGCATTGCGGCGTTCGGGATGACAGCTTGCCCGCCGCCGTCTCCGGGGTTCTTGCAGCATCGAATCGGACAATATGGCTTGCTTTATAGTTGAACTCCTATTTTTTTTGCAATTTTCAAAGCAAGTTCATTAAAATCTTTCCTAGCGTCCCGAACTGCATTCGCATGACTGCCAATGGCGCCATCCGCGGGGGTCAGGCTGAATATCGGCTTTCGATGCTCCTGCGACATTGGGATCAGGCTGCGATAGTGTTTTATTGTAGCCAGGCAGTAAGGATCATCTTCCTGCTTCACGCTCGTGCCTGCAGCCTCGTTCAGAACGGACTCCCTGTACACTCCGGGGATTCGGTTCGCCCACTTGTCATAAGCCCTGACAGGCCTGTCTAGCCTCACGCTATGCTGCCTGCAAAGATAACCAATCGGTTGCATTTTGCCTTTGGGGAGATAAAAATCCTCATGGCTGCTGCTTTCTGGTGATGTTTTCCAGTTGTCCAATCTCTTATTCCAAAGGTTCCGCCAGCTTGTCAGAGTCGGGCCAAGGTTTTTCAAGCCCTGCAGGGAGAAAAGGTCGGCGCCCAGGGGAATCACCACGTAGTCGGTGGCAATAAGCGCTGACCGATTGATTGCGCCCAGGTTTGGGCCGATGTCAACCAGAATAATGTCCGCCTGAACTTTCGATGCCGCCATTTGCATGACATGCCAAAAGGAACTCAAAATACTCATTGGTTGATAAATATTATTGTCCCTCATGCTGTTTGGCCATTCGTTTGACAGAGCATCTTCATATCCTGAGAGGCTTACATCCCCCGGCAGTAAATACAGATGGGCCGCAACATTCTGCAAGGCGGGCTCTGCAATATCGCCAACGCCGGTCAGCGGCTTAACGCACTGGTATATGGTCGAGCCTGACTTCTGATCGTTCCATATCTCTTCAATCTTGTCTTCATCTAGGAATGCGGCCGTCAGGTTGGCCTGCGGATCAAGATCAACGGCGACAATCCTTTTGCGAAGGCCGGCGTACATCCATGCCAGATGATAAACAATGGAAGTTTTCCCCACTCCGCTTTTGTTGTTGAAAAATGTCAATACCGAAGGATTCATGCCCTGCCTCTCAGTGTGCAGATGACTACACTTTGGTTGGTTTCAAACTCAATTTCGGGATTTCCGTTTTTTGCCATCTCTCTTTGCGCCGTGGCAATGCCTCTGCCAAATGCCTGAATAAATCCGAAAGTTTTTAAAACGTCGGCAATGTTCGGATTTCTATAGTCCGTAATACCAGGTTTGCCAAAATTTTCGCTTGTTACATTGCCATAAGGGCCGCCCGGACTGTTAATCTCTATGCGATCATTGAACCAATACACGCGCACCGGAGCATTTGTGCTTTCATAGGTACGGTGCAGTACAGCGTTATAAAGAATCTGCTGAAGAGCCGCTGTAGGGAAAGGCATGGCAACTTGATGAATAGCTGCCGAGGTTATGTCAATCGCAGTCATGTTATGCGCCTTCATTTTTTCATTCGCACGACGCAGCATCTCTACAAAAGCGCCGCCTATGTTTTCCTCGTCAATCACCGGGTCGGCCAGTTCATTCCCGTCAATTCGCAGGAATTGAATATAGGCGCCCGGAATAAAGTCCTGCGGCGTCTTGCCGATCGACAAAAGGCCCAGCACTGTAGGAGTTGTATCATTGGGAGAAACAATCATTTTGCATGAAGCCAGCCGTTCTTCAAATGACCGGGTATTCTCCTCCAGCACGTCCGCCGCAAATGCCAATGGCAGGGATTCGTTTTCAAAGATTGTCTTCGACAGATCTGTTATCTTTGCTGAAGGTACCGGATAGATATCGAAAGGCAGATTTTTATACCTTCTTTTTTCGATAAGAATCCGTTCTTCCTGTTCGTTGGCGGTCGAGCGTCTGGGCCCTGTGCGAACCCAGATTCTTCCTTCATATTTCACGGGGGGCATCTCGGAAGGCATAACGGTGACCACCGCCATTTCCGAACCCTTCAGTATACGCTTCTCTACCGAAAGCACAGGAAGGGGCAGGGTATTACCATCGGTTTTCATGTCGGCAAGCGAAAGCAGCAGCTTATCTGTAACCCGCAGTCCGGATGGTTCTCCATTGTCGTCGGCGCCTATAAAGAGTACCCCGGGCTCATTGTGATTTGGCAAATCATTGGCAAACGCGCATACGGCCTGGCGCGCTTTTTTCGGCACATCGTCCTTGAAGTTTTTTTTACGTTCAACCCTGTCGGATTCCAGAGAATCCAATAATTCTAAAAGCTCAAGATCTGAATACCTTTTCATTGCGTCACCTTTATTCAAGCATTATTCGCACATCTTAACGAGGCTTTCGCGGATTATTATACTACGCCCCTGACAGGGTCGTCCGCTTTCTTAACGGCAAGGCTCCCCTGGGTGTTCGAAGCGGGGAAGGCCAGGAGGTTGTAATCCCGACAATAGGAGGGATCTTTATTTGTCATCCCGACGTTAGGAGGGATCCGGTTTCGGGGTTTTCAAGATACCATCACTCAAGGTCAGGTCCCTCCTCCGCTGCGCGTCGTTCGGGACGACACGGGCAACATGGTCCTGACCGCCTTAAAAATCTTTATCTCTTCCCCGCCGCCAGCGCATGGAGGCGCTCTATAAATTCCGGGTAGTTTTTGGCGGCGTTGAAACGGTTTTCCACTCTCTCCCTGGCCTTGCGCCTGATTTCGGGACTGCGGGCTTTTTTCATAAGCTCTTCTATTCCATCTGCAATATCTTCAACCGAGGGGTTATCGCCCATCAAAACGCCGAAGTCGTCCGATACCAGGTCGGCCATGCCGCCCACGTCCGGGGCCAGGGGCGGGACTCCCGCTGCCATGGCCTCCATTATGGAGACGGGGATGCCCTCCGATTCGCTCGCATTAATGAACAGGTCCGTTTTGTTCTGGATGCAGAAGGCTTTAACGTCACTGTTGGGGATTGTGCCATGGAAGGCGTAGGTTGCATTGGCGAAAGAGGACAGCCGGAGGCGGGCGTAGGCTTTTGCCTCGTCGAACCCCGCCCCGCCGCCAATGTGCCGCCAGTTTACCTTAAGGCGCCCGTGTCTCCCAGCAAAGACGGCAAGGGCGTCAATTATTTTATCCAGCCGTTTAACGGGCCTGCAGAAGGATACGGATACTATGTTTACCTCGCAGTCGCCGCCGGGGGTGGACGACAGCGCCGGTACCGGGACTCCCAGGGGAGCGATGCATAGTATGCCGGGCGGTATTCCGTAAGCGTTTTCCATGTAGTCGCTGGCCTCGGCGGATAGAGTGAAGATTTGGTCAAAATACCGGGCAAAACATCGCTTTAGGGGCATGTAGCCGCCCGCCCTCCGGTTTTCGTACACGTCAAACCGGTGGGCGCGGGCTACCAGGCTGTCAATCAGCCCGGCCCTTTTGGCCAGCGCCGCCCCGTAGGCCTGCGCGTCGTTCCAGTAGGCATAAACAGTGTAGCCGGGCTTTCCCTTCAAAAATTTCTTCAGGCGGCTGTAGGTCATGACGGAGCCGCTCGCGCAGGCCAGCAGGCTGCGGAGGTTGCGGAGGGTGAGTTTTTTACGCCCTGCCAGCCAGAGGATTTCTTTAAGCAGAAAGGGGTAAAGCAGGCGATGGAAGCAGTAGAGGCAGCGGACCCATTTGGGAGGCCGCCCGAGCAGGGGTTTGTCGATTTTTATCCGCTCTGAAGTTTTCCTGGGAATGCCCTCCGCCGACCAGGGCATTATGGTGATTTCGTCGAAGAGGTCTGTGCCCTCCCAGTAGGGGATTTCGTCCTCGAAAAAATATTCCCCGGGAAGGTACGGATAGACTGACGTAAGGATCAGAATTTTAGGTTTGCCCACTTTTTAACCGACCCCTTCGGGGAACGATGGATTTTAGGTTATTATACAGTGTGACGTGTTAAATTGCCCAACGAGGATGTGGTTGAAGTTAGCGGAGGAGTTTTAGAAAAAGAGAGCGTCGGCCGGGCCAAGGAACCGCCCTCCCCGTCAGGGGTCTGGGCCGTGCCGGTTAAGGTCTTCAGGATTTTCACCCCCGGAGAACGACTCATGTCGCTGTTCGTGTTTCTCGGGGGGCTTTTGGCTGCCGCGCTTCAGTCGACCAGCGTTTTCATCGTTTACCCTTTCATTTCCGTGATTATGAATCCGGGGCTGATCCATGAAAAAGGGCTGCTTTCGCAAATTTACTTCTCACTTGGTTTTTCTGACGAAAGGGGCTTTATTTTAGCTCTGGGCGTTGCCGTGGTGGCGGCAATTGTTCTGTCGAACCTTGCCGGCGCTCTGTCGGCCCGGGCGAAGACGCGCTTCGTCCTTTACAGGAACCACGCCCTGTCAAACCGGCTGCTGGCCGCCTACCTTTCGCGGCCCTACTCTTTTTTTCTGCGGAACAACAGTAGCGACCTGGTCAAAAACGTGCTGGCGGAGGTGGGCCAGCTGACCCTCGATCTGCTTATGCCCCTGTTCGATATAGCCATAAATCTCCTGGTCCTTATTGCAATAGCAGCCATGCTGGGCTCGGTCAACCCTTCCGTTACTGTTGGGTCGGTGGCGTTTCTGGGCGCAGTCTACGGATGCCTGAACTGGTTCACCAGGGGCAGGCTGAGGGAAAAGGGCGCCAGGCGCCTTGAGGCAAACCGCAGGCGCTACCGGGACGTGAGCGAGGTTTTCTCCGGGATAAAGTCCGTAAAGGTGACGGGGGCGGAGAGCTACTACCGGGAGCGGTTTCGGGAGCACTCTGACCTGTTCGCCCGGCTGAATGTGTACGCCAGGGTGGTTGGGCAGCTTCCCCACTACCTGATGGAGACGGCCATTCTCGGCGGCCTTGTGCTTTTTGTCCTCTACGCCTTCTCCCGGGAGGGGGACGCGGCGTCCGTGATACCGCTGGTGAGTCTTTTCACATTTGCCGGGAAGCGCCTTATGCCGGCAATACAGACCATTTACGCATCTGCAAGCCAGATTTACTATAACCAGGCAATTCTGGACAAGTTTTACGAGGACTTTGAGGCGCCCGGCGACGAAAATCCGCGTCCCCGGGAGGCTTCGTCGGAGGAGCTAAGTTTTGAGAGGCGAATTCTGCTTGACAACATAACTTTCAACTACCCCGGCAGCCCGTCCAGGGCCGTCGACGGCCTGAGCATCGAAATCCCGAAGGGCTCCGTCACGGGGTTTGCAGGCCCCACCGGCGCAGGCAAGACCACGCTTGTTGACATTCTCCTGGGGCTTCACATGCCGGACTCCGGCAAAATCATGGCGGACGACACGCCCCTTGACCCGGGGAATATTGCCCTATGGCAGCGAAAGATCGGGTACGTGCCCCAGGAAATTTACCTGTGCGACGACACCGTCCGGCGTAATATTACCTTTGGAATACCCGAGAACCTGGTGGACGAAGAGCGGGTGATCCGCGCCGCCCGCATGGCGGCCCTGGACGGTTTTATACGAACCCTGCCCCTTGGGTACGAAACCGTAATTGGCGAAAGGGGCGTGCGGCTGAGCGGCGGACAGCGGCAGAGGGTGGGGCTTGCCAGGGCCCTGTACCGGGACGGCGAGATTTTAATCTTCGACGAGGCCACCAGCTCAATCGACGGGGCAACCGAGGAGACGGTTTTAAGGGCCATTTTAAGGGATTTGAGAGGCAAAACGGTGATAATGGTCGCCCACAGACTTAATACGCTGAGGGACTGCGACGTAATCTACATCCTTGAGCAGGGCCGCATAACCGGCCGGGGGGCCTACGACGAGCTGCTGCGGGGGAACAAGACCTTTCAGATGATGGCAAAAGCAGAGCCGGGGCTGAAACTCTGAAATCCGGGACGAAAGGCAAGACCAGGCCCCTCACATGCGTTCGGGACGCCGGCAGGGCGTCATCCCGACGTTAGGAGGGATCCGGGTTTAGGACTACCGTCTCGTCGCCCCAGTAAATTTCGTCCTGAATGCGGTTCATCTCCTCGATGGAATTATCAAACGTCGACGCCTGAATTCCCATCACAGGATCGATATCAGCCATAGTCAGCGTATTATAGCTCCCGCTCCGGGACATCCCATCCGGCCTTATAGAAGCCATTTCTGCGACAAATACCCGTACCCTGGAGGGGTCCATAAACTCGTAAGGCTTGTATCCCTCCCTTTCTGCAAGGGCCAAGAGCCTTGGCGTCTTTTGATTAAATGCAATGAGCGTATTCAGCTCTTTTATAAGGTAGTCGCTGTGAGTTGTTACAAATATCTTAATTCCAACGTTGATCAGCATTGCAAACAGCCTTGCCATCTTTCGCTGATTTTCAGGATGAAGGTTTAATTCGGGCTCATCAATCATCAGAAGATCTCCCGACATAGCCATGTGACGGAGGTAAAATCCGATGTCCAGCAAAGAACGAACCGAGCTGGAGCTTTCAACCAGCTCAAGCTTCACCCTGCTATTGTACGAAGGCGCATACTGGACCTCGCCGCTCCGGCTAACCCTGAACTCACCGCCTATTATGTCAGTAAAGGTTTTCAGTAGTTCAGGATGGTTTTTTAAAAGAAAGCTTTCCTTTTTGACTACGTTCGGCAAGTCGCGGATAAAATCAACATTTCTCCTGACTGCCAGCGGATACTCTCCTCTAAAGCTATCCAAAAGTTGAATAGGATGCAGTTTCTCTGTTTTATCCCCAAGAAGCTCTAAAATTCTGTTTCTTGTAAAGTCAAGTTCTTTTTGAAAGATGGCAGCTCCGGTTCTTTCAGCGCTGGCTAAAAAGAGTCTGGCAGGGATAATGCTTCCCAAGATTGCTCTGCCGATTCCGTCGCTGATTACATCGCGTGCAATATGAACCGGGGGCGCGCTTTCGTTTGATTTATTTGCAAGCAGCGAGACGTCCAGCGCGCCTTTATCTTTTGTTGAAACTACCTTGAGAATCCCCTTTTCTGTGGAACCGATCGTGATCTCCACATCCGAAAAAACAATCTTTCCAACGGACTCAGGGATAATGGTGACTGAAGAATTATCAAACTGCCTCTCGCTTCCCGCAAAAACTCTGAAAAGCGCAGCGGAATAGTTCTCTGCCGCTTTATCAAGATATTCGTTCAAGTTTTCTAAATAAGGTTCAAGGGGAACTATTATGGAGCCCTCTTTGTAAAGGCGATCAAGAGCGCCAGGGTCAACAGGAAATACAGGGGTGACGTTAAGGAAATCAAAAAAACCGTAAGCGGCATGCATGGCGTAAGTCTTGCCGGAGTTATTTTTTCCGCAGATAATGGTTAAATCTCCTAATGAAAACTCGGCCTGTTTTATAACGCCCAGGTTTTTTATTCTGATTCTCATTTCCCCACCGCCTTTTTTCCACTTGTAATCTGTTCATTACTGTATCATAAAAGGAGAAATTCCCTCAGCAGACGACCGCGATGTCGGTCGCTTGTACGGCATGATTCTTACCGCTCTCCCTTTTCATTCGTCCGGAACTACTGGAAGACATTCTAACTTTCGCCAAAATGCCATGCAAGAAATTCGTCCGGAGTCAGGACCGGCACGGTGCGGATTCCGTGTTTTTGTAGCAGGCTTTCCGGAAAGTGTTTTTTATTTCCTGTGACCAAAGGAACGCCGCCTGCCCCAAGGGCGACGGCTAAGAATTTTTCGTCTTCAGGATGAGGCAGTAATCCGCCCCCCGGAAGAGGAGCAGGGCTTACGGGCTGGAAGAAACGCCTCAGCGAAGAGGCCAGAGGGGACAAAATTTCTTTTGGAAAACCGAATTTGGGCCGCGTCAGCACATCAAAGTACTCCGCAAAGATAAGCGCGTCGGCTGCCGGTAAAATTTGTCCTGCAAGCGCCAGGTTCAGCACTGAGGCCGGTTTCCCGGCGGGCGAAATCAGCGCGGAGACAAGCACATTTGTGTCAATTACCAGGCACAGGGGCATTCTCAACTGCCGCTGCTTTCTCTGGCCGCCTGTATCTCATCGTCTATCTCTTTTGCAGACACCCTGTCCAACCCCTTTTCCAGCGCAAAGGAGCGGGCTCTTTCCACTGCCGCCATGGCCCGGGCCCGTCGGAAAACGGACGCCAGTTCCTCAATGTTTTCTGCCTCGTCCAGGGGAAAGCATAAAGCTTTGGGCTGGTTGTTGGACGTGAGCACCCGGTATTCATCGCTGCTGTAAAGAACGGCCGGGTTCTTTCTGACCTCGCGAATAGCAACCAATTTCACTAAAAACACCCCCAATCAAACTCGCAATTCACCATGCGATACAGCCTACATGTATTATATCACTCCGCCTTTAAATCAATCTCGAAGCGCCTATAGCAAAACGACAGGGGGATTCGTGATTAAGCTTGCAGCCTTGAAAAATCAAAGGCAAAAGCAAGACCGGGTCCCTCACATGCGTTCGGGACGCCGGCAGGGCGTCATCCCGACATTAGGAGGGATCTGGATTTAGGGCTGCCGTCTTAAGAAACCGGGGTCAAAAACAAACCCGAGTCCCTCGCGTTCGTTCGGGACGACATAAGCAGACGACCAAACGGGCGGTTTTCCCGTTTGTGTCGGTCGCTTATGCGGAGCTAAGCAGACGACCAAACGGGCGGTTTTCCCGTTTGTGTCGGTCGCTTATGCGGAGCTAAGCAGGCGACCAAACGGGCGGTTTTCCCGTTTGTGTCGGTCGCTTATGCGGCATTGTTCTGGCCGCCATTCCCTATGCTATAATAATCAAACAACTTGGCTGGCCATCGCCGTCAGCAGCCGCGTCCGGCCTAAAAAATTTGAAATCTTGCACAGAAAGGGGCGTCCACCATTCCGAACCGCCGTAAAATAGACGAACACTGGAAGGAGATAATAAAAAAATTCTTCCCCCTCGCCCTTCGTAAATTCATCCCGGAGCTTGCCGACGACATGGACGCCTCCCGCAAGGTCGTCTTCATGGACAAGGACCTTGCAAAACTCACCGTCTACGTAGACGGACCGACCCAGGTACCGGATATATTAGCCAAAATCCCCACTAAATCCGGGAGGGACGTCTGGCTGATCCTCCACATAGAAATCCAGGGCGCCGAGGGCGGAAACTTGCCTGAGCGGATGTTCTACTACAACTCCTCCCTTAGGGTTCAGCACCTTAAAAAGCTAAACGACATAACGGACGTAGTCTCCTTTGCCCTTCTAACGGCTAAAAGGCCCTCAGGCGAGGGTGAATACTACCGCCGGGAGAGCTACCGGAACAAACTCACCTACGAATACCCCATGCTCAAACTCTGGGAGCTTGACGGAGACGAACTCCAAAGGGGCGACAACCCCTTCGACTGGGCGCTTTACGCTGGCAAATGCGCCCTTGACGGAGGTCGCAATGAAAGGCTAAAACTGGACTACCTGAAATACCTGATAGAAAAGCTGGACTCGGTGGGCTGGAGCCATGACGAGAAGCTGTTCCTGTTCCGGTTTATGGACATGCTCCTACACCCGAAGAAAATCCAGCTTCAGAAAGAATACGACGCATTCACCGAGCAGCGTCAAAAGGAGGGCAAATCCATGCTGTTAAGCGCATATGAAGAGAGAGTAATGGAGAAGAGCAGAAAAGAGGGCGAAATGAAAAGAGCTTTAGACATAGCCTCTAAAATGTTGTCCGAAGGGGAACCCCAGGAAAAAATCCTGAAATACACGGGCATCACCCGCAAGGAACTTGATAAACTAGTAAAAGACCGGGCTAACTGATTCCAGCCGCAATTAACGGGCGGTCGATATCTGTCATCCCGATGAGCAAATTTTGCGACGCGAAGGGATCTGATTCTGGGTAATGCAGTCTTAAAAACCCCCACACCGGGTCCCTCGCGTTCCCTCGGGACGCCGGCTGTTCAAGTGGATGGGAATGCTAGCTTTTTACCCCGTCCAGGCCCTTTCAAGCCTCTCTACTGCCGGGGCTATGTTTTGGGCCGGGAAGCCGGAGTAGCCTATTACAACCGTGCTCTCCGGGCAGTTTACGGCCCTTCCGGCGGAAAATTCGCCCGCGCCGTAGACTCTCACTCCCGCCGCGCCTGCGGACGATACCAGCTGCTTTTCGTTCATTCCGTTGTTCACCCTGAATAAGAGATGAAGCCCCGCGTCGCTGCCTATCACATCAACGCTTCCGCCCAGGCGGCTGTTCATTACTGCGGCTACAAGCTGATCCCTTCGCTCTTTGTAGGCGTTTCGCATCCGGTTGAGGTGGCTTTCAAAGTAACCCTGGCTCATGAAGCGGAACAGGGTGTTCTGCTCGAAGTTGGGAACGGGGCAGGAGTAAAACAGGTATTTTTCCCTGTAAATTTCCAGCAGCGAGGCAGGCAGTACCAGGTAGCTGATCCGAAGGGAGGGCGCAAGGCTCCTCGTGAAGGAGTTTGTGTAGATTACCTTTTCGGGGTCCAGCCCCTGGAGGGCAGGTATAGGCCTTCCTACAAAGCGGAATTCGCTGTCGTAGTCGTCCTCCAGCACGTAGCGGCCTTCTCTTTCCCTCGCCCACTGAAGCAGGGATATTCTGCGGCTTACCGGCATTACCATTCCCAGGGGGAACTGGTGGGACGGGGTTATGTGGACTATTTCGGCTTCCGTTTTTCGCAGTTCGGAATCGCTCAGGCCCTGGCCGTCCAGCGGGACCGGGATTATTTCCGCGTCGTTGCCCATGTATATCCTCCGGTTTTTAGGGTAACCCGGGTCCTCCATGGCGTAAATCTTTCTCCTTCCCAGTATCTGGATCAGCAGTCCCAGGAGGTATTCCGAGCCCGCGCCGACTACAACCTGTTCAGGGTGGGCGTTTATTCCCCTGAAGTCGTGCAGATAGCGGGCTATTTCCCCCCGCAGGGCGGGGTCGCCCTGGGGGTCGGCGGCGTTCAGGAGCTCCTCTCCCCCCTCAGAAAGCGTTTTTCTGGCCAGACGGGCCCAGATTGCGTACGGAAACAGATTGGTGTCAACCACGTTGGTCTGGAAGTCGAACTCTGGACGTTTGGACGGGTCCCGCCTCTTGCGGCTTGCCGCAGGAGGGGCAGGACGGCCGCCGGCAAAGGCGTGGGCCGCGAAGGGCTGTACGTAGTAACCCCTTTTGGGCTCCGCCCTGACGTAACCTTCCGCAGCCAGCTGGGCGTACGCCGTGCCCACTGTGGCAAGGCTCACTTTTAAATGGGCGGCCAGCTTACGCCTTGAGGGCAGTTTTTCGTGGGAAGGCAGGCGGCCGCTCTCTATCTCGCTTCGAATAAAGCGGTACAGCTGAAGATACATGGGTCTGGCGCCCGCAGGATCCAACACGGTGGTAATCATAAAATCCCCCCTTCTGGTCCTATTAATTATACACTATCTGGATATTTACATATTACCAGATTGCGCTAACCTGTAATCTGGACACATCAAAATTACAATCAGGAGGATGATCGATATGACCAGAAAATTTACTGACACGGCGGGGATGATTGAAAGCTTCAGGGGCGGCGTAATAATGGACGTTACCACCCCCGAACAGGCAAAAATTGCGGAAACAGCCGGCGCCCGCGCGGTTATGGCCCTGGAGCGCATCCCGGCGGATATCCGCGCCGCGGGGGGCGTTTCGCGAATGAGCGATCCGTCCATGATTAAAAACATCATGGAAACCGTGTCCATTCCGGTAATGGCAAAGGTCCGGATCGGGCACTTTGTCGAGGCGCAGATCCTGCAGGCCCTTGGGATAGATTTTATTGACGAAAGCGAAGTCCTCTCCCCTGCCGACGACACTTTCCACATTGACAAGACCGCGTTTAAGACTCCCTTTGTGTGCGGCGCGCGGAATTTGGGAGAGGCCCTGCGGAGGATTAAGGAAGGGGCCGCAATGATCCGCACCAAGGGCGAGCCGGGTACGGGCGACGTGATTCAGGCAGTGCGCCATATGCGGCTGATTAATGATGAAATCCGCCGCCTTGCTTCCCTTTCACCGGATACGCTGTTCGACGCCGCCCGTGAACTTCAGGCGCCTTACGACCTGGTGAAGCAGGTTCATGCCGAGGGACGGCTCCCCGTAGCCAACCTTGCCGCCGGAGGCGTAGCCACTCCCGCCGACGCGGCCCTCATGATGCAGCTGGGGGCTGATGGGGTCTTTGTCGGCTCCGGCATTTTCAAGTCGGGGAATCCGGAGAAAAGGGCCAGGGCGATTGTGGAGGCCGTTAAAAACTACAACGACGCCGCAAAGCTGGCCGAGCTGTCGGAGAACCTGGGCGAGGCCATGGTGGGCATAAACGAGCAGGAGATAGAGCTTATTATGGCTGAGCGGGGGGTGTAAAAACCAGGTCCCCCTGCGGGATTCTGGATGACATAGGCGAAGCTCAGCGCCGCGCCGTTGTTTGTCTTGACAATCCATTGCTATGGGAGATAATAAATGCGCCCTCACGCTCTTTTTCCGCCCGGGCTGATGGGTAAACAATATGAGGAGGTGCTTTAATGAAGTTCAGAAATCGAGCGGTATTATTTTTGGCAGTTTTGGCGGTTGCGGCAGGTTTTATGATGTCCGGTTTTGCGGCATCAGCCGACGACAAGGTGTTTAACTGGAAGTTCCAGAGCCACCACACCCCGGGCTCCCTGGCGGTGGAAAAGGTTATCAAGCCCTTCATCGAAAGAGTGGACAAGATGTCAAACGGCAGGCTCAAGATGAGCCTCCACTACGCAGGCGAGCTCGTGGACTACGCAGAGGTGGACCAGGCCCTCCAGGACAACATGATCCAGATCGCCAACACCAGCTCCCTGTTCTTCAGGGGCGCAATCCCCATGGGATGGATCACCGCGCCCAGCATGCCCCCCTTCGTCACCCGCTCCAACGACGAGTTTAACGAGCTTTTCTACCACAGAGGCCTGGACGAGCTTGTGGCCGAAGCCCTTGACGAGAGAGGCATCCACTATCTTGGCTGCCACAGCGTGGGCAACACCTACTTCTGGAGCAAGAAGCCCATCAACAGCCTTGAGGACCTTAAGGGCTTCAAGATCCGCTTCTTCGGCTCCATGTCCGACTTCGTCGAGCACTTCGGGGCATCCCCCGTCATGCTCCCCCACCCGGAGACCTACCAGGCCATCGCCATGGGCACCCTGGACGGCAGCGGAACCGCCTGGTGGCTCTACCGCGACCTGAAGCTCTACGAGGTATGCAAGTACTTCGTAGGCCCGGCGTTCCAGGTACCCCAGGGCATGGAGCTCTGGGCCTCCAAGGAAGCCTGGGACGAGCTCCCCGCCGATCTTCAGGCCATCGTGGAGACGGCCGCCAGGGCGTTCAACGTGGACTACATGGACGCCGTCACCATGGAGGAGCGGGAGATGTTCAACAAGTCCTTCAAGGAGTGGGGCACGACTTACACCGAGTTCAGCCCCGAGGATGTGGAGAGGATAACCAACGAATTCACCCTTCCCTACCTGGACAAGATCGCCGAGGAGCAGGGCAAGAAGGATCCCAGGGTAGTCAAGTCCATCGAAATTATCAAGCAGTTCATGAAGGATTACGGCTACATCGACTAACATTGCAGTTAATATCGGTGGAACCCCCTCTCTTTCCCGGGGAGGGGGTTTTCCTTAAATCCAGGGCGCTGAGCCTTCCATTGAGGTGATATGATTTGCGGTTTTTATCCCGCTTTATAAATATTGTTGACGCCACCGTAGACCGCATCGGCAAGATTGTCAGCTTTACCATCTACCCGATCATGCTCGTGCTGGTCTACGAGGTTGTAATGCGCTACTACTTTACCCGCCCCACCATCTGGGCCCACGAGACCTCCTGCATGCTCTACGGCGCCCACTTTATCATCGGGGGCGCCTACGCCCTGCAGAAAGGCGCCTTTGTCAACGTGGAGGTGGTGTACCTGCGCTTCTCGCCCAGAACCAGGGCGTTTATCGATCTTTTGACCTGGAGCATGTTCTACGTCTTCGTGGGCATTCTTATCTGGAAGAGCGTCCCCTGGGCGCTGAAGAGCGTCAGGCTCAACGAGTTCTCCGACAGCACCTGGGGGCCTTATGTATGGCCCATCAAGCTTACCATCCCCTTCGCTTCCATTCTAATGCTCCTCCAGGGCCTGACCAGGACCATTAAGGACGCCTACCTGGCCTTTACCGGCCGCGAGCTTAATACCGAGGTGACCCCATGAGTATCGAAATGCTTTCACTGCTGCTCTTCGGCAGCATGCTCCTCCTGCTGGCGGCAGGCCTTCCCGTGGCCTTCGTGCTGGGAGGGCTTGCCGTTGTCTTCACCGGCGTCTTCTGGGGTCCCAACTCGCTGTTCATCATTGTGGCGCGCACCTTCTCCATGATGTCCACCACCACCCTGGTGGCGGCGCCCCTGTTTGTCCTCATGGCAGTGGTGCTTGAAAAGTCGGGAGTGGCAGAGGACCTCTACGAGATGATGTACCGGTGGTCCGGCGGAATCCGGGGCGGCCTTGCGGTGGGGACGGTGCTCGTCTGCACCCTCATAGCCGCCATGTCGGGGATCGCCTCCACCGGCGTCGTAATGATGGGCGTCATGGCCCTTCCCGAGATGCTGAAGAGGGGATATGACAAGGGCATCGCCACCGGCTGCATCCTGGCCGGAGGAGTCCTCGGCCCCCTCATCCCGCCCAGCATCGCGCTGGTGCTGTACGGAACCATGGCCCAGGTGTCCATCGGCTCGCTCTTCGCCGGCGGAATGGCCGCAGGCCTGCTCTGCTCCGTTCTGATTATCGGCTACATTTTACTGAGGTGCTATATCAACCCAAAACTGGGACCGGCCATCCCCGCGGAGGAGAGGGCCGACTGGAACGCCAAGATCGCCTCCCTCAAGGGGGTTATCCTTCCCCTCCTCCTTGTTGGCGCAGTCCTGGGATCCATCTACAGCGGCATAGCCACGCCCACTGAGGCCGCAGCCGTAGGCGCGCTGGGGGCCTTCATCTGCAGCGCCATTCACAGGAGGCTGACCTGGGACCTGATCAAAAGCGTGGCCTACACCACCATCCAGGTCCAGGGGTTCATGATGTGGATTCTGTTTGCAGCCCAGGGATTCGCCGCAGTCTACATGGGCCTCGGGGCCTCCAAAATGGTGGTGAGCCTCGTCCAGAAGTACGAGGTTGGCTGGTGGACCATGCTCATCGGCATACAGGTCGGCTGGTTCCTCCTGGGCTGCGTGATAGACGCCTGGAGCATCCTTATGATCACCCTGCCCATCATTCTGCCCCTGCTGCCCATCTACGGCTTCGACCCGCTTTGGCTGGGGGTGCTCTACGCAGTTAACACCCAGACGGGCTACCTCACCCCTCCCTTCGGCACCATGCTCTTTATGATGAAGGGCATTGCCCCGAAGGGGATTACCATGACGGATATTTACAAATCCATTGTACCCTTTGTTACAACCCAGCTTGTGTGCCTTGCCCTCTGCATCATATTCCCCGGGCTTGTCATGTGGCTGCCCAATCTTCTGTTCAAATAGTGTATTATTAGGGAGGCGGGGTTTTTACCCCGCCTCTTTTCAGAGGCAGAGTCTTTCCGTACCGGGCCTTAATGGCAAAATACAATATATAGAGGAGGCAGGAATCATATGAAACGGTTTTCGGCAGTGTTTCTTGCAGCGCTTCTTGTTTTTGCGGCGACAGGGGCTTTCGCGGCGGAGGTTACGTTGAAGCTGGGCCATATCGCCGACCCCCAGAACCCCTACGCCATGGGGGCGGAGAAGTTCGCTGAGCTGGTGAAGGAGAAGACGGGCGGCGCGGTTGAAATCCAGATCTTCCCCAGCAGCCAGCTGGGCAACCAGAGGGACCTCATCGAGGGGCTCACCTTCGGCACGGTGGACCTCACCATGACAAGCACGGCGGTGCTGGGCAACTTCCTCACCGAGGCGGCGGTCTTCGACCTTCCCTTCATCTTCCGGGACATACCCCACGCCTATAAAGCCCTGGACACGGTGGGCATGGAGATCTGCAAACCCCTTGAGAAGAGGGGCATCAAGGTCCTGTCCATGTTCGAGAACGGCGTCCGCCACATGACCAACAACCGCAACCCCATCAGGAAGCCCGAGGACGTAAAGGGCCTGAAGATCCGGGTTATGGAGCAGCCCATCTACATCGAGATGATGAAGGCCCTCGACGCCAGCCCCACCCCCATGGCCTTCGGCGAGCTCTTCACCGCATTGCAGCAGGGAGTAGTGGACGGCCAGGAGAACCCGGCGGCCCACATCTACACCTCCCGGTTCTTCGAAGTGCAGAAGTACATCTCCCTCACCGCCCACACCTACTCCGCCGAGCCCATGCTCATTGCCATGAGCGTGTGGGAGGGCCTGTCGGACGACCACAAGAAGGCCATCCAGGAGGCCGCGGACGAGGCCAAGGACTGGCAGCGGGACCTGTGCAGGGAGCTTGAGGACGGCTACTGGGACAAGATCCGCGAGAGCGGCGTCAGCGAAATTAACGACGACGTGGACAAGGCGGCATTCATGGAGGCCACCAAGGGAGTCTGGGCCATGTTCGAGGACAAGCTCGGCAAGCATAATATCGAGGCCGTCGTCAACGTGAAATAGCGTTTTAAGGGGAGCCCCCGGGTCGGGCGGCTCCCCTTTTTCTTAAAGAAATGGAGGCGCATTATGTAAAAATGAAAAAAATACTCGCTCCCATCGAAAAGCTTTTCGCCTTTCTAACCATAGTCGGAACGGGCCTTATGCTGACCATCATCTTTCTGCAGGTGATTT
>JAAYQT010000361.1 GCA_012519165.1 Synergistaceae bacterium | reverse complement strand
TCTCAAAAGCGGCGGATTTTATCGTCCCTTATTGAAGGCGAGCTGAACTCCTTCGGCAAGGATCTGGCTTCCCGGCTGGAGAAGGCGCGCAGGGCCCTTGAAGGTAATATTGCGGCCTGCGGGTCCGCCCTGGGGCTAAGCGCTTCCAAATTGGGCGCAAGCGCAGACCGGGCCCTTTTCGCGGGCGCAGAGCGGTTAGCGGTCCTGGGAGCGTCCCTCAACAGCCTGTCCCCCCTTAAAGTCTTCGACCGGGGTTACAGCCTGTGTGAAAAAGAAGGCCAACCGGTAAAAAGCGCATCCGCCCTGAGCAAGGGCGACCAGATAACGCTTCGCTTCGCCGACGGCAGCGCCGAAGCCGAAGTAACCGGCGTGTCGGTGAAATAAAGGAGGTTTTACCATGCTTCCTCCGGCTTTATACTGGCAGGACAATCGGCTTTTTATCCTTGATCAGCGCATGCTCCCCGGTGCGGTGATGTTTCTTCAGTGCCGCACTTACGAGGACGTGGCGGTTGCCATTGAGTCCCTGGCGGTGCGGGGGGCTCCCGCCATCGGAATTGCGGCCGCCTTCGGCATTGCCCTGGGCGCATCCCCGGGACGGGATGAAGCCCGTTTAGCAGCGGCCCGTCTTGCCCTTACCCGGCCTACCGCCGTCAATCTCTTCTGGGCCCTTGCCAGGATGGAGAAAAAAATTGCGTCCCTCCCGGACGGAAATATTTTTGAAGGCCTACTCGCCGAGGCGGAGGCCATTCTGGAAGAGGACGCGGCCTGCAACAGGGCCATGGGCAGGGCGGGAGCCGCCCTTTTACCCCCAGACTGCACTGTTATCACCCACTGCAACGCCGGGGCCCTGGCCACTGGAGGACACGGCACGGCCCTTGGCGTAATCCGCTCGGCAAGGGACGAAGGCAAAAGAGTGAAGGTGTTCTCCTGCGAGACCCGCCCCGTGCTGCAGGGGGCCAGGCTCACGGTGTGGGAGCTTATGGAGGACGGCATTGACGTCACTCTTATTTGCGACAATATGGCGGGGGCCCTTATGAAAAAAGGAGGCATTGACGCGGTAATCGTAGGCGCGGACCGCATTGCCGCCAACGGGGACACGGCCAACAAGATAGGCACCTACTCCCTGGCAGTTATGGCCGCCAGGCACAATATTCCCTTTTACGTTGCGGCGCCCCTTTCAACCATTGACCCCGGCCTTCCGTCGGGGGACTGCATCCCCATCGAGGAGAGAAGGGCGGAGGAGTTAAAGCGCCTTCCCGGAGGGGGAATGCTGCCCGATGATTATAAGATTTGGAACCCGGCCTTCGACGTTACCGAGGCCGAACTTATAACGGCAATTATTACCGAAAGGGGAGTTTTACGGCCCCCTTTTGACGAAATAAATAATCTTTTCCCCCGGGAGGTTGAATAATGAATTACAAGATAGCTGACAGGGGACTCGCCCCTTCGGGAAATAAAAAACTGGCGTGGGCGCGGCAGTATATGCCGGTGCTGGGCCTGCTAAGGGAGAAATACATGGCCGAACAGCCCCTTAAGGGCGAGGTTATTTCGGCCTGCCTTCACCTGGAGGCAAAGACCGCCTGCCTTCTTCTCACTTTAAAGGACCTGGGGGCAAGCGTTACGGCCGCTGGAAGCAACCCCCTCTCCACCCAGGACGACGTCTGCGCGGCCTTGGTGGAAGGCGGGGTTTCCGTCTACAGCCGAAACGGCATGTCAACTGACGAATACTTCGAAAATGCCCGTTCGGCCCTTTCAGTAAAGCCTTCAATCATTGTGGACGACGGCGCGGACCTGGTGGCCATGGTCCACAGCGACATGAGAGAGCTTCTGCCCGGCATAAAGGGCGGCTCGGAGGAGACCACCTCGGGAGTTAAGCGCCTCCGGTCGATGAACAACAGCGGGGTGCTGGCCTTCCCCATGATCTCCGTGAACGACGCCCACAGCAAGTACCTTTTTGATAACAGGTACGGCACGGGGCAGTCGGTGATGGACGGCCTTCTTCGCACCACCAACATGCTTATTGCCGGTAAGACCGTGGTGGTGGCCGGTTACGGCTGGTGCGGAAGGGGAGTTGCCATGCGGGCCGCCTCCATGGGCGCCAGGATTATTGTGACGGAGACGGACCCCCACCGGGCCTTCGAGGCCATGATGGACGGCTGCGAAGTGGCAACCATGGATGAGGCTGCCCCGAGGGGCGATATTTTCCTTACCCTAACCGGGAACACCAGAGTGACCCGGCGGGAGCACTTCGAGAAAATGAAGGACGGCGTGCTGCTTGGCAACGCGGGCCACTTTGACGTGGAGATATGCAAGCCGGACCTGAAAGCCCTCTCCGTTTCAGTGGAGGCGGCCAGGCCGGGCGTGGAGACCTTCATCATGGCCGACGGGCGGCGGCTCCACCTGCTGGGGGAGGGCCGGCTGGTGAACCTCGCCTGCGCTGACGGGCACCCCATTGAGATTATGGACCTGAGCTTCGCCCTTCAGCTTGAGTCGGCCATACACGTGGCGAAGAACAAGATGGCGCCGGGCCTATACGACGTGCCCGAAGAAATAGACAGGGCGGTGATGAAGGCCAAGCTGGACTCCCTGGGAATCGGCCTTGAGAAGATGACCCCGGAGCAGGAAGAGTACATGAAAAGCTGGGTGGAGTGATATGGCCCTCCTCTTTAAAAACTTTTTGCTCTGCGACGGCTGCATGGATAAAGCCCGGTACGGCTCCCTGTTGGTCAGGGACGGTAAAATTGCCGGGATTGGGGCGCCGGACTGGAGCCCTGAGGCAAGCCGGACCGAAGACGGGCGAGGGAAATCGGCCCTTCTGCCCGGCTTTGTAAACGCCCACACCCACAGCGCCATGAGCTTGCTGAGGGGTATAGGCGAGGAAGCCCCCCTGATGGAGTGGCTTGAAAAGAAGATCTGGCCCGCAGAGGCGCGCCTTAAACCGGAACATGTCTACTGGGGGACCATGCTCGCCCTCCTGGAGATGGCCAGGGGCGGAACCACGGCCTTCTGCGACATGTACTTCGAGATGGACTCCGTGGCAGAGGCCGCCCTTGAAATGGGAATGAGGTGCGCCTTAAGCCGGGGCATTGTGGGAGAGGACGCTAAAAAGCTGGAGGAAGGCCTCCGCCTTGCCGATGCCTATAAGGGCAGGGAGGATTTTGTTACCGTTCAACTTGCCCCCCACGCCCCCTACACCGTGCCTCTGCCCTTCATGAAGGAAATTACAGCCGCCGCCCGGGAACAGGGACTTGCCCTCCACGTCCACTTTCTTGAAGCGGAGTGGGAGACGGGTTACCTGAAAAAAGAATTCGGCACAACGCCGGGGGAGTACCTTGCGTCGTCCGGGATAACGGACGCTCCGGGGGCAATCCTGGCCCACTGCGTATGGCTGGAGCCTTCCACCCTGGACGAGGCGGACTTTTCTAAAACCGTCATAGCCCACAACCCCAACAGCAACATGAAGCTGGGGAGCGGCGTGATGGACCTGCCGGGACTGATGAAAAAAGGGGGGGCAATCGCCCTTGGCACCGACGGCGCCGCCAGCAACAACAGGCTTGACCTGTG
>JAAYQT010000360.1 GCA_012519165.1 Synergistaceae bacterium | reverse complement strand
TCTCCTCGGCCAGTTTGCGGACCTCTTCGGCCACCACGGCAAACCCCCGGCCCGCCTCCCCGGCCCTGGCCGCCTCTATGGAGGCGTTAAGGGCAAGAAGGTTGGTCTGGTCCGCAATCCCCGTGATAGTGTGAACCACGCCCTGGATTACGTCCGCTTTCCCGGCCAGCGCCCGGGCCTCCCCGGAGAGGGAGTCCATGCCCTCAGCCATGGATGCGAAGGAGTTTCCCACCTCCCGCAGGCCCCTGTTGCCTGCGTCGGCCCTCTCGCTGACGGAGGCCACCGCTTCGTTAAGCTCCGCCGCCAGGTGGGCCAGCCCCTGGGCCGTGGCGGAGATCTCCTCGGAGGAGGCGTACTGGGACTCGGTGGCGTGGGAGACCCTCTGGCCTGCGGCTACCCCCGCTCCCACCCCTTCGGACATGGCTGCAAAGGCCTCGAAAAACTCGCCAAGCTGCCTGTCAAGGTGGTAGAAGTTGAAGGTAAATCGGTGAAGGCCCCGTATAATCCGCAAGAAGTAGTCCCTCATGGCGTCCACGAAGGCGTTGAAGGCCCGGGCAACCCCGGCAAGTTTGGACGCCCCGGGCACGCGGATGCCGGACCTGAGGTCCACGTGATCCCTCTTAGAAAAACGGCCTATCCACTCCGTAACTGTGGCCGCAGGCCCTGAGCAGGAGAAAACGCTTTTTAGAAAAAGGACGACGAAAAGAACCAGCAGCCCCGCCATGTAGGCCGACCCCGGTCCGCCGGAGGCAAAAAAGCCGCCTCCCAGGCCCAGGGCGGCAACAAGCAGGAGAATATCTATTCCGTAATCTTTAAAAAAGCCTTTAAAATTCATGCTGCACCCCCTCTTTCAAACTGTGAATAGTATAGCACCCGAAAGCCCGCAGCGGGACGGGGCGGGCGATGAAAAAGGGCGGCGCCCCTGAAGGCGGCCGCCCCTGCAAAACCTATAGAATTCTTACTTCACCCTCATGGAGTTGAGGATGACCGATATGGAGCTGAAGGCCATGGCCCCCTCGGCGATTACGGGGTGGAGGAGGGCCGCCATGGCAAGGGGAATGGCTATTACGTTGTAGGCGAAGGCCCAGAAGAGGTTCTGCCTTATGACGGCAAAGGTCTTCCTGGAGATGGAAACGGCGTCCGCCAGCCTGGAGATGCCCCCCTTGACTATGACAATGTCGGCGTTGTCGATGGCAAGGTCTGTCCCCGAGCCTATGGCAACCCCTATGTCGGCGCCCTTCAGGGCGGCGGCGTCGTTCATGCCGTCGCCGGTCATGAGCACCTTGCCGCCCCTGGACTGGAGCCGCCGGACCAGGTCAAGCTTGTCCTCGGGCCGCACCCCGGCATGGACCTCGGTGATTCCCACCCGGGCCGCCACCGCCAGAGCAGTCTTTTCGTTGTCCCCCGTGGCCATAACGCAGGTGATGCCCATGTCCGCAAGGCGCTTTACGCCCTCGGCCGCGTCCTCCCTAATGTGGTCCTCCACGGCGATGAAGCCGGCATGAACGCCCTCCTTCGTCACCTCCACCACGGTCCGCCCCAGGGCGAGGTGCTCTTCATAGGAGGAAAAGTCCCTGGGCTTGCCCACGAAGTACTCAGCGCCGTCCACAATACCCTTAACCCCTTCGCCGGTGATCTCCTCCACCCCCGAGACGGTGAGGCGGGCCTCCGACGCCCCGGCGATGGCCTTGGCCAGCGGGTGGTTGGAGAAGGACTCAAGGGATGCCGCAGCGGCCAGGTCGCGGTCTGTTAGGTCGGTGGCGGCCATGGCGGGGCTCCCCTGTGTGATGGTGCCCGTCTTGTCCAGCACCACCACGGAGACTCCCCGGGCTGTCTGGATGGCCTCGGCGTTTCGGATGATCATCCCCTTGCGGCTGGCCGCCCCTGTACCCGTTATCAGGGCCATGGGGGTAGCCAGGCCCAGGGCGCAGGGACAGGCGATTACTATGGTGGTGATAAAGGCGAAAATCGCCAGGGACGCAGGGTCCCTTACGGAGGTCACCCAGGGGATCCACTCCCCGGCCTTGTCCAGGAAGGGGCCG
Source organism: Synergistaceae bacterium (assembly GCA_012519165.1). Taxonomy (GTDB): domain Bacteria; phylum Synergistota; class Synergistia; order Synergistales; family Aminobacteriaceae; genus Aminivibrio. The sequence continues at coordinate 13,175 of JAAYQT010000360.1, read as the reverse complement.
TATTTCTCCGCCCCGAAGAACCAGATGAGGGCGCTTATAACGGCAAAGGTCGCCACGCCGGGGACGAAGTAGTTGGTAACCCTGTCTGCAAAGGCCTGGATGGGCACCTTGGCGCCCTGGGCCTCCTGGATGAGCGAGGCCATCCGGGCTATGAAGCTGTCCTCGCCCACCCTTGTAGCCTTTATCCTCACCGCGCCGGTCAGGTTGAGGGAACCGCCCGTTACTCCGTCCCCCTCCGCCTTGGCTGCGGGAAGGGATTCGCCGGTAATCATGGACTCGTCCACGGAGGTGACGCCCCCCTCCACCGTGCCGTCGGCGGGGATGCGCTCGCCGGGCCTGACCAGGACTATCATGCCCTCCTTAACGGCCTCGATGGGCACCATTATCTCGTGCCCCGCCCCGTCCACCACCCGGGCCTCCCTGGCCTGGATGGAGAGCAGGGCCCTGATCTCCTTGGAGGCCTTGTCCCGGAGGTGGGACTCAATATACCGCCCCGTAATATGCAGGGCCATGATCATGGAGCCCACCGCGCCGAAGGAGGCCACCGGCAGCCCCGCCATGGCAAGGGCGCTGGTCAGCCACGCCGCTGCGGAGCCCGCCACCACCAGCACGTCCATGTTGGCATGGAAGTGGCTGAGGGCGATCCACGCCCCCTTGATGGCGTCCCGCCCCGCCCAGAAGACGGCCAGGAGGCCGCCGAAGAACTCCATGTGGAAGTAGTAGGGCATGTGGCGGCCCGTCATGTGGAAGACCATGAGGGTCATGAGGGGAGCCGTCACCAGCCACGACAGGGCCAGGTTCTTCTTTATCCTGAGGTAGCGGGTCTTCTCAAGGTCCTCGGGCCGCTCGTCGGTGACGCCGTAGCCGGAGTTCTTAATCGCCGCCTCCAGGGTCTCCTTCGGGATCTCCCGGTCAGACACCACGAAGGCCGTCTCGGTGGCCAGGTTGACTGCGGCGAACACCACCCCGTCCACCTTTGAAAGGGACCGTTCCACCATGCGGGAGCAGGTGGCGCAGGTCATGCCCGTAACGGTAAGGCTTGTCTTGAACTGTTCGTCTTTTACTTTTGCGTCAGTCATGGAAACCTCCTAAAAAAAAGAACGTCCCTCTCCGCAGGCCGGGAGAGGGAGCCGTTACGAAAATTTGCCTATGCCTTCAGAACGGCGTCGTAGCCGGCATCCTCGATTACTGCCTTGACTGCGTCCGCGTCAGGGGCGTCAATAGTAACGGTCTTTGCCTCCACCGAGACGTCGAATCCGCTGTAGCCCGCCTCTTCCAGGGCCTTGGTGATCCTCATCTTGCAATGTCCGCAGGACATATCCGGAACTGAAAAAATCAACTGTGCCATAATCAGCGCCTCCCAGCATAAAAGTTCGATTCGTTAAACACGGTGCTTGAATGATATACCATGAAGGGTATTTTTTTCAAGCCCCAAGGCGGCTAATTCCTACAATATCAGTATTATATGCAAAAAGCCCCCGGAGAGCAAATCCCCGGGGGCCTTCGTTTATCATTAAGCGGGCGGCGCTACCTGCCCCTTCCTGCGGGGACCAGGCCCTTTGCCCCATCCCCGGCGAGCCTGAAGAAGCCCACCAGCTCAAGGAGCTCCACCGACAGACCTGTCAGCTGCTCCGAGCCCTGCGCCACCTGTTCCGCCGCCGAGGCCACCTCCGTCATCTGGGCCCTGACCGTGTCCGACGCCGACGCGGCATCCCCCGCCCTGGAGGTGATGTTCTGCATGGCTGCGGAGATCTCCTGGCTGGAGGCAGCCTGCTCCTCCGATACTGCGGCCATGTCCTGGATGGCGGACGCAATGGCCGACAGGCCGTCCATCATCTTGTCGATGGTGGCCCTGGTCTCCGTAGCCAGTTCGCTGGACTCCGCCGATTCGCGGGCGTTCTCCTCAGACGAGGTTACAACCGCGTCCAGGTCCCTGGTGATAATGCCGGCCAGGTCGGCGATCTTTTTGGCGGCCTCGTTGCTCTCCTCGGCCAGCTTGCGGACCTCCTCGGCAACCACGGCAAAGCCTCTGCCCGCCTCCCCGGCCCGGGCGGCCTCTATGGCGGCGTTCAGGGCCAAAAGGTTGGTCTGGTCGGCGATGCCCCCGATCTGGGTGACAAAGCCCTGAATCTCCCTGGCCCGGTCGCCCAGATTTCTTACCTCCCCGGCGGACCGCTCCGCGTCGGAGGCCACCTTGGCAATGCTGGAGGCTACCTTGTCCACCGCCTCCACGCCCTCCTCGCCGCTGGCCCTGGCCCGTTCCACCTCGCCCGCCATCTCGGTGCTTCTGTGGGCGGAGGACTGGGCGCCGCCCGCCACTTCCTCTACTGAGGCGTTAACCTCCTGGCTGGCTGCGGCCAGGCTGTCCATCTGGGAGGACACGTCGTCCACCCCGGCCCTGGATTCCTCCACGGAGGCGTTGGTCTCCTCGGCCAGGGCGGAGAACTCCTCGGCGCTGCTGCCTAGCCTCTGGGAGGCGTCCCGGATGGAGCTGACGGCGTCGCTTAGCTTAACTCCCATGGCGGCCAGGGACCTGGCCACGGCGCTTACCTCGTCCCTGCCCGACTCGTCAAACTTTACGCCCAGGTCGCCCCCGGCGAAAAGCTCCACCTGGCCCCGGAGTCCCGCAAGGCTCCTGGCCACGGAGAAGGAGATAAGTACGCCAAAAGCCGCCCCAAGTAGCACTGAAACCACGGCGATGACCATAAGGGTTTTATGGGCGCTGTCGATGAGGGCGTCGTTGTCGTCGTCAATCTTCTCGGCCATGTCTACCGCCATGCGGGCCAGCTTCACCAGGGCGTCGTTCTCCTTCTCAAGGGGAGGCGAGGCTTTTTTCAGGAATACCTGGTAGGCTTCCGCATTTTCGTTTTTTAGCGCCAGAGCGAAGACTTCATCGGTACCGGAGCGGAAGTCGGCCAGGTGTTTTTCAGCCTCCGCCAGCAGTTTTTTCTCGTTCTCGGCCAGGTCCGCCGCTTTCAGATTTTTAAAATTTTCGTTGTTTATCTCCCGCCGGGCCTGAATGTCCTTTAGAAAGCGGTTCTTCTCGTTGACGTCGGTGGTGAGCATCATATCAAACAGGTCGGCCTTGATGGCCTGAAGGTGGGCCCTGGCGTCGTTCACCCACTCCACCGGCTGGAGGCCTCTGTGGTACATGCCTTCAATCCCGTCCCCGGCCCTGTCCAGGTTAAAGTAGCCCACCCAGGACGCCGCGGCGGTAAAAAGACAGAGCAGGGCCGTCAGTGCAAGAAGGCGAAAGCGTATGGTTACATTTCTGAAAAAATTCATGGTTACTCCCCCTCTTATTTTTGACATTTCATTCCCCGTTTAAAAAAGGCGCCGGGATCGCTCCCCTGGAGGTTCCCGGCGCCGGTTCATCTCTGATCGTCCCCCTTCGGGGGGAAGGCAGTTCTATTTGCCCGCCATCATTGCGGCGATGTCTTCCTCCACTGTGCCTATGGGCTTAATATCGAAGGTCTTTACCAGCACCTCCGCCACCGCGGGGGAGAGGAAGGCGGGGAGGGTTGGTCCGAGGCGGATTCCCTTGACTCCCAGGAAGAGGAGGGCCAGAAGCACCGCCACTGCCTTCTGCTCGTACCAGGCGATGTCGTAGGAGATGGGCAGCTCGTTGATGTCCTCAAGGCCGAAGACCTCTTTGAGCTTCATGGCAATCACCGCCAGGGAGTAGGAGTCGTTGCACTGGCCCGCGTCAAGGACCCTGGGAATGCCGCCGATGTCGCCCAGGGGCAGCTTGTTGTAGCGGTACTTGGCGCAGCCCGCAGTGAGGATGACCGTGTCCTTGGGCAGGTTCTCGGCCACTTCGGTGTAGTAGTTCCTGGAGGGGAACCTGCCGTCGCAGCCGGCCATTACCACGAAGCGCTTGATGGCGCCGGACTTTACGGCCTCCACTACCTTGTCGGCCAGGGCCAGTACCTGGGCGTGGGCGAAACCGCCGACGATCTTGCCCGTCTCAAGCTCCTTCGGGGCGGCGCACTTCTTCGCCATCTCGATGAGGGGGGAGAAGTCCTTCACGCCGCCGGGCTTCCTGTCGGCCACGTGCCGGGCGCCGGGGTAGCTCACTATGCCGGTGGTGAAGAGCCTGCCGAGGTAGGTGTTGTCCTTCTTAACGGGGACAAGGCAGTTGGTGGTGAGGAGGATGGGGCCGTTGAAGGACTCGAACTCCTCGTTCTGGTGCCACCAGGAGCTGCCGTAGTTGCCCACGAAGTGGCCGTACTTCTTGAAGGCGGGGTAGTAGTTGGCGGGAAGCATCTCGCCGTGGGTGTAAACGTCCACTCCCGTGCCCTCGGTCTGTTTCAGGAGCTCTTCCATGTCCTTGAGGTCGTGGCCAGAGATGAGGATTCCGGGGTTGCCCCGGACGCCGATGTTTACCTCGGTGATCTCGGGGTTGCCGTAGGTTTTGGTGTTGGCCTCGTCCAGGAGGGCCATGGTGGCGACGGCGTTACCGCCGGTCTTCATTACCATGGCGATCATGTCGTCCACGGACAGGTCCTTCGTGGTGGAGGCAAGGCCTTCCATAAGGGTGGCGTAAATTTCGTCCTTCTCGAAGCCCAGGACTTCCGCGTGCTCGGCGTAGGCGGCCACGCCCTTGGCGCCCAGGATGAGAAGCTCCCTGAGGGATCTTACGTCCTCGTTGGCCTGGGAGGTGATGCGGACCTCTTCCGAGTTGGCCTTGGCAATAATGTCTTCCTTGCTGTCGGCCTTCCAGACCGCGCAGTCGGGAAGAGTCCCGCCCATGGCGCCGGCCCTGGCCGCAACCGCGTCCCTGACCTTAAGGCCTTCCCTGATCCAGCCGATGATGGCGTCGTCGTCCCACGCGGCGTTGGTGATGGTGACGAAGAGGGCCCTGATGAGGAACCTGCCCGCCTCCCGGTCCACCGTACCCTTCTTCGCGAGGGCGTCGCCGTAAACGGAAATTCCCTTGCAGACGTAGATCAGAAGGTCCTGAAGGTTGGCCGTGGGCTCCTTCTTCCCGCAGACTCCCGCGATGGTGCAACCCTGGTTCTTAGCTGTCTCCTGGCACTGAAAACAAAACATGGTCAAAAACTCCTCCTTGAATTTTTATTAAACCAATCTATTTTTACAGGGCGCGCAAGGCGCCTTTGACAAAATATTATCCTGCTTTTTTAAACCGGACAGTCTCCCGGTCAATTATATCCCCGCTGACGCCAATTGTAAAAATCTTCAGCTCCACCCCGCGGCCCGACTCGCCGCAGGCCTTCTCCAGCAGCCTGGTCAGCCCGCCGCAGCAGGGGACTTCCATCCGGACCGCAGTTACCCTGTCTATCTCGTTAAAAGAAATAATCCGGGCCAGCTTTTCGGCGTAGGCCTGCGCGTCGTCCAGCTTGGGGCAGCCCACCAGGCAAATCTTTTTATCCCCGGCAAGGAAGGTCTCGTGAAAGGACGGGTAGGCGAAGGGGGTGCAGTCTGCCGCTACCACAAGGTTCGCCTTCTTAAGATAGGGGGCGTTCTCGGGCACAAGGCGGATCTGGACGGGCCAGTTGGCCAGGGCCGAGCCCTTGGCGGGCTGTGGGGGCGCAGGGCGCTGCTGCCCGAAAATTTCGTTAGTCAGGTCCCGGGCCATGGAGCCGGGGCAGCCGCAGGGTAGCTCAGCAGCGGCCCGCCCGGCCATGTGTTTTTTAACGGCTTCCTCGTCGTAGGGGTCAGCCTCCCTCTCCTCAAAGGTAATGGCTCCCCGGGGACATTCGCCGATGCAGTCCCCCAGGCCGTCGCAGTAGGTCTCGCTCACCAGCTTTGCCTTGCCGTCAATCATGGCAATGGCCCCCTCGTGGCAGGCATCGGCGCAGATTCCGCAGCCGTCGCACTTGTCTTCGTCAATTTTTATAATCTGCCGGACAACCCTGGTCATTCAATCTCTCCTCTTTGTAATCTCCGCAAAGGTCGTATTTTTTAGGTAGCCCACGAACTGGCGGGACAGGTCCCCCAGGAGCGAGCCGAAGATGCATCCGCAAAAGGGACAGTCCCCCTCCGGGATCAGGCAGGATTCCCCGCCGGGCGTCCCTTCTATAACGCTGTAAACATCGTAAAGGGAGATCTCCCCCGCAGGCCTGGCGAGCTGAAAGCCCCCTCCCGGGCCCCGGACGGAGGTCACAAGCCCCTCTTTGGCGAGTTTTTGAAGCACTTTGGCCAGGTGCCCCTCCGAGACTTTGACGATCCCGGCAATTGTTTTTGCGCTCATCCGCCCGCCGGAGGCCAGCACCCCCACGCCGTGGATGGCCAGGGACGCCGCCTCGGAGACGGCCACTATTCCACTCATTTGCCGCCCCTCCTTGGTAAAACCGGAATTATAGTACCGTATTTCGTATTTATGTCAAGGGGTAAGAATTTATTTGCGCCAGGTTCCGGGGTAGAAGAGGAGCATGACCGCGTAGAGCTCAAGGCGGCCGAGCAGCATCAGAATGGAGAGGGCCCACTTTCCGGCCGCCGGGATGTGGAAGTAGTTGGACGCGGGACCCACGGAGCCGAACCCGGGGCCCGTATTTCCCAGGGCGGCGGCGGCGCTTGTCACGGCGGTCTCGAAATCCAGGCCCAGGGCGGCCATGAAGAGGGCCCCTGCCGCAAAAATGGCCAGGTAGAGGATGAAGAAGGATGTCACGGAGGAGGTAATGTCCTGTCCTGCGGCCTTTCCCCTCACTTTTACGGGGAAGACCCCCCTGGGGTGAAGGCCGGAGGCGGGACCCCTGCCCGCCATCCTGGCGAGGATGAGAACCCGGAGGGTTTTCAGCCCTCCGCAGGTGGAGCCGGTACAGGCCCCGGCGAAGATGAGCAGGACGAACATTATGTGGATAAAGACGGGCCAGAGCTGGTAGTCGGCAGTGCAGTAGCCTGTGGATGTGATTATGCTCACCACGTGGAAGGCGCCCCGCCGCAGGGCCTCCTCAAGGGTGGGGTAATACCCGCCCCGGAGAAGGACGGCCCCGGCGACCAGGGAGCATACTGCGACTATGGCGCCGTAGAGCCTGAACTCCTCGTCCCTGCGGTAGACCCCCGGCTGCCCCAGGAGGAAGCGGTAGTGGAGGGCAAAGTTCACCCCGGACAGGAACATGAAGAGGGTGGTGACCCACTCTATAAAGGGGGAGTTAAAGTGGCCTATACTTGCATTTTTGGGGGAGAGGCCCCCCGTGGCCACGGAGCTGAAGGCGTGGGTAAGGGCGTCGAAGAGGCTCATCCCCCCGCCGAGGTAAAGAAGGGCCAGGACTCCCGTCAGGCCCATGTAAACCCCCCAGAGCCGCAGGGCCATCTGGTGGAGCCTGGGGGTCATCTTCTCGTGGCCGAAGCCGGGGACCTCCGCCTTCAGCAGGTGAATCCCCCCCACGCCGATGAAGGGCAGGATGGCAAGGCTCAGCACTATGATCCCCATGCCGCCGATCCAGTGGGTGAGGCTCCGCCAGAAGAGGAGGCTCTGGGGGTGGGCTTCGATATCCGTCAGGATGGAGGCCCCCGTGGTGGTAAAGCCTGACATGGCCTCGAAGAAGGCGTCGGTGAAGGTTGGAGTCATTCCGCTTATGTAAAAGGGGAGGGCGCCTATGACGGAGGCAAAAACCCAGGAAAGGGATACTACCAGCAGGCCGTCCCTTATTCCGGCGGCCCTGTAGTCGGTCTGAAATCTTCCGGCGGCGTAGAGCAGGCCTGCAAAAGCCAGCCCCAGGGTCATGGCCGCCGCCAGCCCTCCGACCCTGTCGCCGAGCGCCAGGCCCCAGAGGGCGGCCCCTCCCATAAACAGGGAGATTATGCCCATAATGAAGGACAAAAATTTGGCTATGAGGGGCCCGTTCATCTTATTCCCAGGCAGTCCATGGCCTCGGGGATGAGGCCCGGCTCGGCAAACAGCACCACCCTGTCCCTCTTCTGAAGGACTGTTACCCCAGCGGGCACGAAGGTGGCGTCGCGCCGCACAATAAGAGCTATTAGCACCCCCCTGGGAAGCCCCAGGTTCATTATGGCCCTGCCCGCCGCAGGGCTTTTGGCGGGGATGTAGGCCTCCAGCATCTCCACGTCGGCGTTTTCTATTATGGGAAGCGCGCCGGACCCGGACGGGTAGCGGGCGTACCACAGGATCACCGAGGCAAGGGCGGCGTTGGGGTTAACTATGGAGTCCACCGCCAGGGGTACGTCCAGGCGGGCGTAGCTCTTGCGCCTGACCACTGAAATGGTCTTGCGGGCCCCCAGGGCCTTGGCCAGGGCGGCCAGGACGATGTTCTTTTCGTCGCTCTCGGTGGCGCAGACGAAGCCGTCCGCCTCCTCTACGCCTTCGTGGCGGAGCAGAATTTCGTCGGCGCCGTCCCCGCAGATAACCAGCGTCTTTTTCAGCTCCCCGGCAAGGCGCTCGCACTTCTCCCTGTTGTGATCGATAAGTCGGATGTCCAGGCTCTTAAATTGGCTCTCCAGCCTTCGGGCCACCTGGAAGCCCAGCTTCCCCCCGCCCACGATCATTACCTTTTTGAGGGGCCGGCTCTTCTTCACCTGGTAGATCTCCTCCATCTTCCAGGCCTGGTCCCTGGAGGTTACCAGGTAGCACAGGTCGCCCGCCTGCAGGACCATATCGCCGGAGGGGACTGCGCCCTTGCCCTCCCTCTCTATGTAGACGATGATGGCCGCAAACTGGGGGTAGAGGACGGGCAGGTCCCTCAAAGGGACCCCCACCAGGGCCGAGTTGTCGGCCACCCTGAAGGCGTAGACGCCCGACCGCCCGTCAAGGAGCTCTGCCGTGTGGACTGCGGAGCTGACGAATAACAGCTCCAGAATCTCCCTGGCCACAGACCTCTCCGGGGAGTTCATCACGTCGATGCCGAAGTCCCTGGCCCAGGTGGGCCCGTCGGTGAACTCAAGGCCCCTGGCGCGGGAGATTACCCGCCTGACCCCGGCCCTCTTCGCTATCCAGCAGGCGAGGATGTTCACCTCGTCCCTGTCGGTGCAGGCCACCAGGATATCAACGGAGCGCCCCTGGCCTACCCCGGCCTCCTCAAGCACCTGGGGGCGGGCGCCGTTGCCCCTCACCACCTGCACGTCCAGCTCGTCGTCCACCCTGGCGGCCCGCTCCTCGTCCTCCTCCACCACGGTGACGTCGTGCCCCTCCTCCGAAAGGGTCTCCGCCACGCTCCAGCCCACCTCGCCCCCGCCTACCACCACAATCTTCATTTCCGCACCCTTCCTCGTTCAGAACCGTTCTTTTACGCGGCGATACCATACACCGCTTCGGGCAAAATTTCCACTACCCCCGGCGAAAGTAAAAAAAGGCGCCCTCCCTCGTAGAGGGAAGACGCCTTCCATGCAGTTTGACCGTTCCGCCCGGCCCGGCCTAGGGCTGGATGAGCTCCGGCTCGGTTACCACGCCGAAGTGGCGGAAGACGCCGTCCTTAACCACCTGGACCTGTACCGGCTTGACCACCTCGCCTATCTCGTCAAAGCCGCCGATGAGGCCCGTAAGTCCGTTGTAGTCCTTAAGACCGGCAATGGCGTCCCGGATCTTAGCGCCCTCTGTGCTTTCAGCGGTCCTGATGGCCTCCACGATGATCATGAAGGCGTCGTAGGCGGAAGCCCCCACCATGTCGGGCTCGATCTTGTGCCGCTCCCGGTACTCCTTCAGGAAGTTCTGCACCACGTCCCTGGGGTCGTCCCGGTCGAAGTTGGTGACGATGTAGAAGCCCTCGGCGTTATCGCCTGCAATCTCCATGAGCTTGGGGGAGTCGGCCCCCTCCTCGCCCACGATCTTGGTGTCGATGCCAAGCTCCCTGGCCTGCCGGAGCATGGGCCCCGTCTGGAAGTAGTAGCCGCTGGCGAAGATTACGTCGGGGTTGAGCTCCTTGATCTTGGAAAGGTAGGGCTTGTAGTCCTTCTCCGACACCGGGTAGGTCTGCTCGCTGACAATCTCAAGGTCGGGGGCGAACTTATCCTTGTACTGCTTGAACCCCAGCACCAGGGTCTGGCCGAAGTCGTTGTCGCTGGTGAGCAGGGCCACCCTCTTGCCCCCCAGAAGCTTGTGGGCCGCGTAGCCTGCCGCCTTGCCCTCCACCAGGCCCAGGAAGCCGTTGCGGAAGCAGTAGTCCCCCGCCCTGGTCACGTCGGGGTGGATGGCGTAGGCCGCCACCAGGGGCACTTCCTCCTCCTGGAAGATAGGCGCCACGGACCTGGTGGGAAGGCTGTAGGAGCCCGCCACGAAAGCTACTATCTTGTCCTGCTCGATGATCTTGTGGGCCAGGGCCACCGCGTCCTTGGTGTCGCCCCTGTCGTCGTAGTAGACAAGTTCTACCTGCTTGCCAAGGACCCCTCCCGCCGCATTCACCTGGTCAAGGGCTATCTGGACAGAGCCCAGGGCGCTTGCCCCGTCCGCCGCTGCAGGCCCCGTAAGGGGAACCAGCATTCCGATCTTCACCGTATCCGCCGCCATGGCTGCGGAGAACACAAGAAGAACTCCGATTACTGCAAGAACTGCCGCTTTCATTACCCGCATTTTTCCACCTCCGGTAAAGTTTGAGTTTCTTATGTTTCACCCCGGGGGCGGCCAACGCCGTCCCCTAAAGCCCTTTTAAAGCCCCAGATAGGCCTCCCGGACCCGCTCGTCCTCCAGCAGCCGGTCCGACGGGCCCTCCAGCGCTATGGCCCCCGTCTCAAGCACGTAGGACCTGGACGAAATCCCAAGGGACGCCAGGGCGTTCTGCTCCACCAGCAGAATGGATAGGCCCCGCTCCCTGTTCAGCATGGAAAGCACCTCGAATACCTTGTCCACAAGCAGGGGCATGAGGCCCATGGACACCTCGTCCACCAGCAGCAGCCCCGGGTCACCCAGGAGGGCCCTTGATATGGCCAGCATCTGCTGCTCCCCGCCCGACAGGGTGGAGGCGGGCTGGGTTTTTCGCTCCTCAAGCACCGGGAAGAGGGAGTAGACCCACTCCAGCTTCTCCTCAAGGCCGCCTTTGTCCCTTGCGCCAAACCGGCCCGTAAGCAGGTTTTCGTAGACGGTAAGCCGGGGGAAGACCCTGGCCCTTTCCGGCACTATGCGGATACCCGCCGCCGCCCGTTCGTGAACCTTTACGTTATTAATCTCCCTGCCGCCGTAGAGGATCTTTCCGCCCCCGGCGGGGACTATGCCCATGATGCAGTTAAGCAGGGAGCTCTTCCCCGCCCCGTTGGCCCCAATGACGGACACAAGCTCCCCCTCGTCGAGGGCAAGGGACACGCCGTCCAGGGCGTGAATGTCGCCGTAGTAAACGTGGAGGTCCCGTACTTCAAGAAGCATCCCCGGCGCCTCCTTTCCCCAGGTAGGCCTCGATAACTTTAGGGTCGGACCGGACCTCGCCGGGGCTGCCCTCGGCCAGCATTCTGCCCCTGTTCAGCACCACCAGCCGGTCTGACAGGCCCATGGCCACCTTCATGTTGTGTTCAATCAAAAGTACGGAGATGCCCTTCTCGCGCACCGCCCTGACAAGCCTGGACAGCAGGGATATCTCCTCGTGGCGAAGGCCCGAGAAGGTCTCGTCAAGCAGCAGGAGCTTGGGCTTAAGCGCCAGGGCCCGGGCAAGCTCCAGCCGCCGCTGGTTCCCCAGGGGAAGCTGCCCCGACGGGGTATGGGCCAGGGAGGCGATGCCCACCTCCTCAAGAATTTCCATGGCCTCGTCGGAGGAGGCCTTTGTATTCCACGTTGACAGGGACCGCCCGACGCCGCCGTAGCGGTCAAGGCCCAGGGCCACCTGGACGTTGTTCAAGACCGACAGGCTGGTAAAGGGCTTCACCACCTGGAAAGTCCGCCCCACACCCAGGGCCGCCATCTTGTAGGGGGGCAGTCCCCCGGTGGAGACGCCGTCCAGGGTAATGCGCCCCCTGGTAGGGGAGTAGACGCCGGAAATAAGGTTGAAGCAGGTGGTCTTGCCCGCGCCGTTAGGGCCGATGAGTCCCAGGATTTCGCCCTTCTTCATCCGGAAGGAGACGTCGTCTACCGCCTTAAGGCCGCCGAAGTACCTGCAAACCCCGTCAAGTTCAAGGATATAGCCGCTCACGGCCTGCCGCCCCCTCTCCTGCCAAACAGCCCCCTGAGGAAGCTTCCCTCGCCGAGCAGCCCCGCCGGCTGGAATCTTATCATCATCAGCAGGATTGCGGCGTTAAGGAGCATCCTGTAGTCCACCAGGGGCCGGAAGATTTCGGGCAGCAGGCCGAGGATCAGGGCGCCCAGAACGGGCCCCCAGAGGGTCCCCACGCCGCCCAGCACCACCGAGGCCATCATGGACACCGACATGGTAAAACCGAAGTCCGTGGCGCTTATAAACCTCATGAGGTGGGCGTACAGGGCCCCTCCCAGCCCCGCCATGGCGGTGCCAATAACGAAGGCCATAAGCTTGAACCGGATGGGGGAGACCCCCATGCTGGACGCGGCCGTCTCCTCCTCCCGGAGGGCGAAGCAGGCAAGGCCCGCCCAGCTTTTGGTGAAGCGCCTGGATATAAACACCACCGCCGCCAGGAAGGCCAGGCACAGGTAGAAGTAGTTCGCCCCCCGGAGCCTTGTACCGAAGGCCGCAATAGAGGGGATGCCCCCCAGCCCCAGGGCGCCGCCGAAGAAGGGGATGTACAAAAAGATGGACTCCACAATGAAGTTTATGCCTATGGTGGTCACCGCCAGAAAGTCCTCCCTCAGGCGGAGGCTGGGCATGCCCAGTACCAGCCCTATGGCGCCGGTGATGAGAATCACCAGGGGCAGGGCCCCCCAGAAGGTCAGGCCCGCCTTGGTGGTGAGCAGGGCCGATGAGTAGGCGCCGATGCCGAAGAAGGCGGCATGCCCCAGGGACACCTGTCCGGCGTACCCCACAATGACGTTGAGGCCGCAGGCGACGATGGCCTGGATGGATATAAAAGTGAGAATGGTTATGGAATATTCGTTCACGGCCTCAACCTCCTACCTGGCGCCCATGAGGCCGCCGGGCCTCCACAGAAGCACTGCGATCATGGCGATGAAGGCCAGGGAGTCCCTGGGCAGGGGGATATTGGCGTAGCCGATGAGCAGCGTCTCCGCCACCCCCAGGAGCAGGGACGCAAGCACCGCCCCCGGCAGCGAGCCCAGCCCCCCCACCACAATAAGGGCCAGGCACTTGTAGGCGGGTACCGCCCCCATGGTGGGGTAGACCTGGTTGAAGTAGATCCCCACCAGAATT
>JAAYQT010000359.1 GCA_012519165.1 Synergistaceae bacterium | reverse complement strand
ACCACCGAAGGGTTTCCCGCAGTCAGGGTGCCCGTTTTATCGAATACCATGGTGTCCAGCCGGCTGAAGTCGCCTATTACCTCGCTTCCCTTCAGTAACACGCCATGACGGGCGCCGTTGCCTATCCCCGCCACGTTGGACACGGGAACGCCTATCACCAGAGCGCCGGGGCAGCCCAGCACCAGGATGGTGATGGCCAGTTCAAGGTTCCGGGAGACCGCCCACACCACCGTAGCCATGACGAGGACCGCCGGAGTGTAGTACTTGGAGAACCGGTCGATAAACCGCTCCGCCTCCGACTTTGAGTCCTGGGCCTCCTCCACCAGCTCAATAATCCGGCCGAAGGTGGTGTCCTCCCCCACCCTGTCCGCCACTATCTGGAGGGTTCCGTTGTCCAGGATTGTGCCTGCGAACACGCCTGAGCCCTTCTCCTTCTCCACAGGGAGGGATTCGCCGGTGATGCTGGCCTCGTTGACGGCCCCCTCGCCGGAGAGGACGGCGCCGTCCACGGGGACCTTGGCGCCGGTCTTCACCAGCAGCACGTCCCCCACGTCCACCTCGTCCACATCCACTTCCTCGAACTCTCCGCTCTCCATCAGCTTGAGGGCGCTCTCCGGTGCCATCTCCGTAAGCTCCTTGATGGCGGCCCGGGTCTTGTTGAGGGTGCGCTGCTCAAGGTAGGCGCCGAAGAGGAAGAGGAAGGTGTCTATGGCGGACTCCTCGAAATTCCGGATGATAAACGCCCCCGTCACCGCGATGGTGACCAGTACATCGATGCTGACCACCTTGAACCTTAACGCCTGGTAGGCCTGGATGGCAATCGGGGCGGCCCCAAGTACCGATGCGACCACCAGAGACCACACCGCAAGCTGTTCGTTCTTGAAGCCCAGCTCCGCAGTAAAGCCCACGGCGATCAGAATGCCGCCGATGAGGGCAATCTGGTTCTTCCAGCCAAGAATAAGTCTCTGCACGTTTTTACCCGCCCGGGGACCGAGCCGTTACGCCCCGTAGGCGCTGTCGAGCTCCGAAAGCATGTTGTAGACGGCCTCGTAGCTCTCGCACACGTCGCCGGGGACGGTGTAGCCGTCCGTCACCTTCCTTAGCTCCTCAAACTCCCCGGCCAGCTCGGGGTTTTCGGCCCCCATCTTCTTTTCAAGCTCGTTGAAAAGCCTGTGAACGTCGTGAAACTCTGGGTGCTCCTTGCCGTGCACCCTGGCCACTATGGGCACGTACATCTTAAGGGTCTCCATGTGCTTTGCCGCTGCGTCATTGAATGCCTGTGAGGTCATAAACTTCCCGCCCTTTCTGTAATTCGTTGCGGGCTTATTCTACCGGAAAGGTGGGAAAAATACTTTGACCTGGGTCAAAATTTCGGGCGGGGTGAGATTTACGAATGATGTTACAATTTGTTTTAACAAGAGGGGAGGACAGTTTAATGGCCAGGCTCAGACTGGAAAAATGGGGAAACAGCGTAGGCCTTCGCCTTCCGAAGCATGTTCTGGAGGGCCTGGGACTTGAAGCAGGCAGTTTTGTTAACGTCACCCTGGATAATGAAAATGTTTGGAACCTCTGATCATCCGGCTGTTTCCGTAACAACAGCAGAACTTTGACAATAAATTCCGATTTTACACTCTCTGTTAATCTAAATTGTAGGTTAAAAAGGATTTTTAACCGCCTTTTATCCTCTT
>JAAYQT010000358.1 GCA_012519165.1 Synergistaceae bacterium | reverse complement strand
CGTATTAAGACAGCAGAAAATCCCATTTGGGAGCTATGAGCGGGAGGAAGTGGTGAATCCATGTATGCCCGTCGTAGCGCCGAGTACGTCTCCGGCGCGACCCGAGGAACAATCCCGCCTGCGCATGGTCTTGCCTGCAGGTTAAACTTTGTGAACCGCCGTATACCGAACGGTACGTACGGTGGTGTGGGGGGACGGGGGCTAGACGCCCCCTCCTACCCGATTTCATGTTTCCAACATGAACTGTTTAACCGGATGAATACTACAAATGAAGAGCCGATCATCCCTTAAATTTCTAATTTGACAATTTAGGGAAGCTTGTGATAGTATCCCTACTGTAATGATAGGCTATAAAGAATTGAAGACTGAACGGGAAAAAGGAGTGGAAAGAGATGAACTCACGGATAGCAGGAAAAGTAACAGCGCTGGTTTTGGCGGTTGTTTTGGTGTTGTCGCTTGCCGACGCGGGCGCGGCATTAGTTAGGAAGGGGAAGTTTAACGGACCCTATGGCGTAGAGCAACTTGTAAACGTAAATCCCGGCCAAAAATTTACGGTGCGGACGACCTCTGAGGAGCCCGCCATAGTGACTATTACCAGTACGTCCTATGTCGGAAACAACAAGATGGGGGGTAGTTTAGTCAAAAAGACCGACGCGGCTACTCATCACTTTTTTGAGTACAGAGCGCCTGACAAACGCCCTGCAAACTCCAGCATCTATCAGTACTATGTCAAAATATATGCTCCTGTTAATAAGTGGGTGGAGTACACCCTTGAGATCTATTAGTAAGGGCAAGTAGGAAAAGACCGGGGGAGGGTTTGAATTGGAGGGGCCGCGCTCTTGCCTGACGATGCGGAAGGCCTTCGAAAAGGGCAAATAGGCGCCTCCTAGCGGTTAACGCAGACGACCCAACAAGTTTCCTTACCTAAAATATGCGATTTCAAACACGAGTCGGGGGAAATTCTCCCTGACTCGTGTTTTTCGCCGTCTTCTTGGGTATAATCGGTCCTGTCACAATTCAAGGAGGCGATAAGGAAATGACCCTTCCTCTGCTCCAAAACTTTCCTGTAGAAACCCTGGACGAAGCCGCCGTTAAGGCCCTGGAGGCCGCCGCGCTCAGGGCCCGGATTAACGCCGTTACCATGGTCTCGCTGGCGGACAGCGGCCACCCTGCCGGTTCCCTTTCCAGCATGGAGATGTACCTGACGGTCTACGGCGCCGCCGACATAACCCCGGAGAACTGCTCCGGCTTCGACCGTGACTATGTATCCATCAGTCACGGCCACACCTCCCCGGCCGCATACGCCGCCCTGGCCGAGTGGGGCTTTTTCCCGCCCCTGGAGGCCGTCGCCCATTTCCGCCAGTGCGGCTCCCCCTACCAGGGCCACGTGGAGCGGGACGTCCCCGGCATTGACTGGGGAAGCGGCAACCTTGGCCAGGGCCTGTCCGCAGGCGTTGGTTTCGCCCTCGCCCAAAGGGCCAGAAATAACGGCAAAAGGACCTACGTCCTCATGGGAGACGGCGGCCAGACCAAGGGCCAGTCCGCCGAGGCCAGGCGTATGGCAGTCAAGGAAGGCCTCTCCAACATCACGGCCCTGGTGGACTGGAATAACATCCAGATCTCGGGGGAGCTGAACGAAGTTATGCCCGCAGACATCCCCGCCCTTTGGCGGGCTGACGGATGGGAGGTTCTGGAGTGCGACGGCCATTCCTTCGGCGAACTGTATTCCGCCCTCAGAAAGGCCGCCCGGGCAGACCGCCCAACGGTCATTTTGTGCCGCACGGTGATGGGCAGGGGCGTGCCCTACATGGAGAATACGCCCGAGTTCCACGGCAAGGCGCCCCGGGACGAGCTCTACGTGCAGGCCATGAAGGAGCTGGGGGGCAACCCGGCGCTGCTGGAGGAGGCCCGCAGAATAAGACAGTCGGCGCCCTTGCCTGAAGGAAGGCATATTGCGCCCCTTAAGCCGGAGCTTGATACGGGCGAGCCCTTAACCTACGGCCCCGGCGATAAAAAGACGGACAACCGTTCCGCCTTCGGAGCGGCCCTGGCCGATATAGGCGAAAGAAACTACAAAAGGGCGGGCGCAACGCCCCTGCTAGTCTTTGACTGCGACCTTGCGGGCTCAGTAAAGACTGCGGACTTTGCAGACCGGTGCCCCGACTGGTTTGTCCAGGCGGGAATACAGGAACACTCCACTGCTACCGCCGCAGGAGCCGCGTCAACTGCAGGGGTGGCGGCTGCATGGGCGGCTTTCGGAGTTTTCGGTCTGGCCGAGGTGTACAACCAGCAGCGGCTTAACGACATAAACTCAGCAGGACTCAAGACTTTTCTGACCCACGTGGGCCTTGACGTGGGCGAGGACGGCAAGACTCACCAGGCCATAGACTACGTGGGCCTCTTAAGGAATACCTTCGGAACAAGGCTGGTGGTCCCCGGCG
>JAAYQT010000357.1 GCA_012519165.1 Synergistaceae bacterium | reverse complement strand
TATGACCATTGGCATAGGGAGGCCCGTCGTGAAGGACAAAGGAAGGGGCGCCCTCTCTGTTTTTAAGCATTTTCCCGGAAATATCCCGCTCCTTCCAAAATTTCAGGAATCCGGGCTCCCTCTTAGCCAGATTTGCCCTCATGGGAAAATCCGTCTCGGGAAGGTTCAGCGTATTCTTATAATCCTTTACCATTCAGCTACCCCCTTGAGTAATAGACAAAACCGTCCCCCTTGGCCAAGAGGACGGAAAAAAGCCAAAACTATTTTAGCACAGCGGAAACAAAAGCACAGACTGAATTACAGCCCCGGATCCATACCCCGACAAACAGTCAGAATGGCGCGAACTGCCCTTGCAGCCTGGCTTTCCTGTTCAACCCGGATAAGCAGCGCCTTGCCCGGGAAGAGGGCGTATAATTTAATCTCGTCTGATTCTATTATCAGGGAGTTTCGTCCATTTTGGGCATTCCCGACCCTGTATCTGATTGATTTAAATACTGCGCCTCCGCCCCGGAAGCGCATCCAGTCTCCGTCGCTTAAGAACTTTCCCCTGGTTGAGGCCTTGAAGGGAAGGCCCGCATTGTGGGATTTTACCCGCTCCTCCCACTGGCGGATTTTGCCGGCCGAAACCATGTATTCGGTCTCCACCGGCGTCTGTTCCACAGAATGCATGAACCGCAGTATAAAAGAAAAACAGGCCGGGGCGGGAAAGTTGAAAAGAAGCCCGCCCGATGATGAGCTAATTGTCAGCCGGTGAACGGGTAGCGTAAGGATGTAAATACCTGATAAAAAAATAAAGGCCGCGAAGATCCTTTTTGCAAGGGTTCTCTTCATGGCCTTCACTCCGTTTCCGGGAAACCGATAAATTAAAATGGCGAGCCTGGGCCGATTCGAACGGCCGACCTACAGCTTAGGAGGCTGTTGCTCTATCCACTGAGCTACAGGCCCGCATTGAAGCCCTAATGACAACGGCCATTTTACCTTTGAATGCCGCCGCCGTCAACACTCAGCAAATTAACAAAATACTCAGTCCATCACTGAGCAACTACCCCAAATACACTATGGCTGACAGTCAAGATTTTCCCTCTTCGAAAAAAGCCAATCCGAACATTAAGAGGAGGGAACATCATGAAACAGGCCACCATCATTAACATTCAGCGAAACATACCCAAAACATGGGAGGAGTGTTTAGCCCGCTTTTTAGCCGCCAGAAGGAGGGAGGGGGCGGCAGAACGCACACTAAGAGGCTACAAGGAAATAGTAAGATCATTCTTCACCCGCTACCCCACCGCATGGAGCGCAACCGCCCCGGAGTGTATTGACGAGTTTTTAAACCAACCCGGCATCAGCCCGGCCACCTATAACAACCGGTTAAAGAATTTACGCCCGTTCTTCGACTTCGCCGCCAGGGAAGGGGCTTTTTCCGCCTCACCCGCAGACGGCTTCAAATACCGCAGGGGCGAAGCCCCCAGGGTCGTTGACCATCCCCTTGAGGATATTAAAAAAATACTGTCCGTCATAGGGATAGATACATTTACCCGCCTGCGGGATACAACCCTTCTGCTGTTCAGCCTTGACAGCGGCATTCGCCCATCGGAGGCTTTGGGCTTGTTTCCAGCCGACATTGACACCCACCTACGCCGGGCGGCCATCCGGGCGGCAATAGCCAAAGCCCGCCAGGGAAGGACGGTATTCTTCAGTCAACCCACCGCTGACCTTCTGGATCGGCTCCTTGAAGTTCGCCCATGGGATGGTTCTGTTCCGGTATTCTGCACATCAAGCGGCGACGTATGGCAAACTTCCAGATGGACAACCCAGCTTCGCCGCTACACCATCAAGGCAGGGCTGAAAAGATTTTCCCCTTATGATTTAAGGCATCAGTTCGCCCTTCAGGCCCTTCGCAACGGCATGGACGTTTTTTCTCTTCAACGCTCAATGGGACATTCCACCTTGAGCATGACGGAAAAATATCTCGCCCTGGCCGATGATGATGTTCAAGCGGCCCATGAAAAGGCTTCACCGGTGAAAGACCTGTTCCCTGCGCCGAAAAAGCGGTTGGGGAAGATTTAAGGTCCTCGCAGGACGGCCTGCAACGCCCCTATCCTGGCGCAAGAGGATGGAGCACCCTGCCGAATGAAAGCAGGGGCCTTGCAGGGCCTGTACGGCCCTCGGGGGGACTGGGAAGGAGGAATAGGGAACCGCCAGAGGGGAGTATCCATCAAGTGACCACAAAAACAACCATTAAAGGAGGATACAGCCATGAAGCAGATCGTTGGCGGCAGGCGGTACGACACGGGCGCGGCTACCCTTATCGGCAGCCACGAGAGGGGACACCCCGGAGATCTTCAGTACATCTATGAGGCCCTCCACGTTACCCGGCGGGGAAACTTCTTCCTTCACGGCAAGGGAGGCGCAGCAAGCCCATACGGGGAGAGTTGCGGTAATGAGTCATGGGGAAG
>JAAYQT010000356.1 GCA_012519165.1 Synergistaceae bacterium | reverse complement strand
TTTCATTTATTTACCTCTCCTTTCAATTTTGCAAAGCAATTCGTTAGCGGTTTAGCGTGCCGGAGGAGCGCTCTTCCGCCTAATGTCCGTCCACTTCCGCAGTCCACCCTGCAGAGGCGGGGAAGAGTTCCGAAAGGCCGGGGACCGCGCTTTCGGAAACGCAGGCCGTTCCTCCGTCGGACCGGATCACCAGGCGGCAAACCCTCTCCTGTTCGCTGGTTATTCCTGCGTCCGCAGGTCCTCTAAAAGTAACGGGAGAGCCTCCCTCGGCTTTTATCTCATACCTTGCCCCCGCCGCCTCCCTCTCGGCGATGGCGCAAAGGTCCAGCCTCCGTCCTGCGGCGAGATGGGGGGCGTCCCACTGGCTTTTCTTAAGGGCCACGGAGGCGGTTCTGGCCAGGATGCCCAGGGTCTGTCCGTCCATGGTGGAGGTCCCCGAGAGGGGTTTCGAGATGGCCGTAAAGCCTGCGAGCTTTTGGCCGTCCCACAGAGGGTAGATTCTGTCCATGTTTTCCAGGTCCTTCAGTTCGGCCAGGTCCGGTACTCCGGCGCGGCGAAAGATCTCCCTGGCCTCTGCGGGAGAGCAGGATTCAGGAAGGTCCCCCTCCAGAATTCCAAGGGGGAAGCCCGCAAAGGCGCCTCTTTTTTCCACCCTTCCGTCCTTCCGGGAGGCAAAGTGGATGTACCCTCCGGCGGAGGGCTGCCAGGCCACAATAAAAGACTCAGGGGCCTGGGCCATCTCCGAGAAGATGTCCAAAATCCGCAGCAGCAGCTCCTCTTTCGAGTCCTGCTCCATGAAGGTGAGGGCCGCGCCGTGGAGGGCCCTGAGCATAAAAGTCCCCCTTGAAAGCTCCGCAATATGATTATCCCGCTCTTCGTTGAGCTCTGCAAGGGACAGGGCCTTTGACGCCACGTTGCCCAGCAGCTCCATGAAGTTGAAGGCCTCTTCGTCGGGGAGCTTCTCCCAGCTAAGAAGGCAGAAGAGGCGGGATCCTGCGCCGGGGATGGGCAGCACCGCCTGCCAGTCCCGGGCCAGAAGGTCGAAAACCTGGTCGCCGACGAACTCCCGGTGGGACTCCTCTACCCTGACCGGGGCCGGGGATAGGATTGCCCGGCTGAAGATCCCCTTTCTGGGGGGCAGCCCCGTGTCGTCCCCTTCAAGGACCGACAGCGCCCCGCCATGGTCCAGCAGCAGCAAGAGTTTTGAGGGGAAGAGGCTTTCGCTTATGACGTCGTGAAGAAAGCTGCCGAAATAGTCCAGCCCCATGGGTTCAAAGATGGAGGCCAGGGTGTTCTTGGTGGCCAAAATCATGTAGGCCGTGCGGGAGAGGCGCTCCTCTGCGCCGCCCATCTTCTGGTGCATCTGCCACAGCCCCAGGAGGCCGCAGAAGGCTGGCGCTTCCTCCATAAGCTCCGGCGACGGCTCCTCGCCAAGAAGTATATAGAAACACCAGTCCTTTCCCCGAAGCCGCAAGGCCCAGGGCCAGTCCCCCGCCACCGGGGCGGCGGAGGCGTCGAAGCTCCCCCGGAGGGGGGGCGACGGGAAGGCGGCGCCCACCAAATCGGCGGCTCCCGCAAGAAAAAGGCTCTCCATGGGCGCGCCGAAGGCGTCAAGTACCGCAAGATCCGCTCCTTCGGCACGGGCGATAAGTCCTCTGGACGCATGGATTGAAAGGAAATCGGAAAGAAGGGAGACAACGCCCCCCTCCAGCAGGTAGTTGGTCTTCTCAAAAAGGTCCCTCATGGTTTCTCAGCATCCCTTCCAGGGGGCAAAAAATAACGCCTTTGTCATTCGCCCGATGTGGCGTAAAACTATCATCAATGGTATCGTAAAGAGCAAAAGTGCGCCACTATAAACTGACAATCGGGCCCGGGACAGGCCCGTTTCCGGGGAGGGCGGTCCGTGAACGGCGGAAAAATGAATGAGAGAGCGATACAGACGGCCCTTGGGGGCGCGGAGAGACGACAATTCTTCAGGGTGGAGTGTAGGATGAAAACCGAATTTAAACTTGCGGGAGGCCTTTTTTGGGCCCCTGCCGAAGTGCTTGACCTCAGCGTGGCGGGCATGAAGATCCGCTTTGACCCCTTCTTTCGCGGAAAAACCATCCGCCCCGAGGCCCTTGACTGGGCGGAAAGCGATTTCCGTTTTTCCGCAAAGGGAGGCTTTTTTGAAATCCGCGGGTTTTTTCTCCGGGTGTACCTTAAAGAGGCGGGGCGGTTTACGGCGGGAGTGGAGTTTGACGACCCTACGCCGGAGCAGCAATTCAAACTGGTGGAGCTCTACGGGGCTTTTCGAAGGCGCGGTCAGGGTGTATAATTTTACTAAGACGGTATATTTCAGATTAACGCTTTAATTTAAGGAGTTGAGCGAGATGAAGTTTAACAGTTTGGGGGCCCGGATTCTTCTGGTTGTTATCTCACTGCTGATCCTATCCGTGGGCGCAATCGGGTTTTATTCCATAAGCGCCGGCGGCCGGGGTATAGGGGCGGTGGTGAACGACTATGAGGTCTCCCTGGCAAAAGGAATGGCCCACGAACTGGAGGCGGACTTCAACCGCTTCCAGGGCACTCTACACGCCCTGTCGGGTCTGGTCACCACCAGATTTACCCCCCAGATGCTTAACGCCGAAGTGGGAGACGTGGTAATCCGCCAGTTCGGCGCCCAAAACGGCAAGTTCGTCAACGACATAGGCGTGCAGTCCCGCCACATTCGGAGCCTGTTCATAGTCTTTAACCCGGAGCTCTTCGGAACAAAAAATGTCTACATGGTGGGTTTTAAGCGTAAAAACGAGCAGGATACTTATTTATACATGGACTCGGTGGGTCTGGGCCCATCTGAACTTATAGACAGGAGTAACCAGGCCGCAGCCTGGTTCTGGACGCCACTTGACACCGGGAAAGAGTACTGGGGCGACCTCAGGAAATCGGAGGCCGGCAGTGATGAAGTGCTATATACCATGCCGATTAAACTTGGCGAACAAACCGCCGCAGTGGCGGGAATTTCCTTCGATTTTAACTTTGTCCATGAAACCCTGAACGAGGCAAAATTTTATAAAACCGGATATGCTTTCCTTCTGAACCGGGCTCTGAAAATTCTACACCACCCTGTGTTCACCTTCGAGGGGCCCGGTTTTCGGGAGGTTGCCGGGGGAATTCTTGCGCCTTACGCGGATAACTTCCTGAACAGCAACCAGGGACGTTTTGCCTATGTCATGGGCGGCGACGAAAAAACCATGGCCTTCAGAAGCCTCTCAAACGGCTACATCATCGGCGTTGCGGCAACTACTGCTGAATCTCTGGGCGCAGTCTCCGCCATGCGCAGGGCGGTCTACATCGGTATTGCCGCAGTTCTCGTTATTACATCCGTGCTGATCATCCTCTTCTCCCGGAGCCTTGCCCGCCCCTTGAGGGCCGTTGCGGAACGGGCCCTCTACGTGGCCGAAAGCGGCGACCTCACCGTATCGGTGGACGCCCGCACCTCCATAACCGAGATAAAGGC
>JAAYQT010000355.1 GCA_012519165.1 Synergistaceae bacterium | reverse complement strand
CCTCTTTCGGGCCAGTTCCGCCCGGGCGTCCCTCAGGCTCGCAATCTCCCCTGCCAGGAGGTCCGCGCCTGCCGACAGTTCCTCTCCCGTCCTCTGCCAGAGGCGCTTCCAGCGAAGGTCTGAAGCAGCGGCGCCTTCCAGGGCCGCCATCTCAATGTCCAGGGAGGAAATTTCTTCCTCCGTTATTTTTCTGCGGTGAAAGTAGTATGCCCGCCTCTTCTCCTCCAGGCCGTCCCGGATAACCTTTGCCCTGGACGCCAGCTCCACTGCGGGGGCTATCTCATCCCTGCGGTTTGCAAGCTCCGACGCCAGGGCCTCAAGCCTGAGGCTCTCCTCCCCGGAGGCCTGGAGCTTTGCCGAGGCCTCCGTCCTCTTGCGGCGGTACCGGTCTATGCCGAATAGAAGGTCCAGGTAGGCCCTCCTCTGGGCGGGTCGCTGGCGGATGGCCTCGGCCACCTCGCCCTGGCCGATGAAGGCGAACTGGTCCCCTTCGAGCCGCCACTCCCTCTTCACGTCGTCCAGGTCCGACAGCCGCGCCCTGGCGCCGTCTACGGTGACTGCGGCCCCCGTCTCGTGGGTGTAGCTTCTCCGCAGGAGGCAGGACGGGGCGGCCCCTCCGCCGTCCCTCTTAAGGGTGACGGAGACCTCGGCTGCGGGCGCGGGAGGGACAGACGCGCTTCCCGAAAAAAGCAGGTCCCCCTGCCTGGATATTCTGAGCCTCTGAAGGCCGCCGTCGCCCAGTACCCACCGGAGGGCGTCAAGAAGGTTGCTCTTTCCGCTTCCGTTGGGGCCTACTATGGCGGTAAACCCCCTGGAGAACAGGAGCTCCTGGGGGGTTCCGAAGCTCTTGAAGCCTTTAAGATGAAGACGTTCTATATACAACTGGACGGGCCTCCCGGCTTTCCATCTGGTCAATTCTCCGTTCCACCAGCTCCAGGCCGCCCTGGGCCTCAAGGCGGAACTTGCTCCACGCAAACTCCGGAGCCGCCGCAAGGAAGATCTTTCTGCCAAGTTCCTCCTCCCACAGGGGAAGATAGGTCTCGGCAATATACCGGGCCACTGCGGGGTTGGCCTCAAGCAGCAGGGCGGCGCCCCGGTTGGACGCGACCACCTTCCGGAGGAAGCGTTTAATGGCCATGGATACGGAGTCCTCCCTCAGCACCCACCCGGAGCCTCCGCAGAAGGGGCAGCTCCTGGCCAGGGTGGAGCGGATGTCGGGCCTGGCCCGCTTCCTTGTTATCTCGACCAGGCCCAGGCGGGAGACGCCGAAGATCCTCGCCCGGTACCGGTCGTTTTTGAAGACCTCCTCCAGCCGGGCCAAAAGGGCGTCCCTGTCCTCTTCGTAGTCCATATCGATAAAGTCGATGACCACTATCCCGCCGATGGCCCTGAGCCTGAGCTGCCGGGCTATTTCGTCCGCCGCCTCCAGGTTGGTGTCCAGGACGGTGTGGCGAAGGTCCGTTCTGCCGATGAACTTGCCCGTGTTTACGTCGATGACGGTCAGGGCCTCGGTGTAGTCGATCACCAGATATGCGCCGGACTTCAGCCATACCCTCCGCTCCAGCGCGGCTTCGATCTCCTTTTCAATTCCGTAAAAGTCGAAGAGAGGCGCGGGGCCGTCGTAGAGGCTCACCTCGGGAGGGTCGTCCCCCGTGAAAAGGGAGAGGTTGTTCTTTACGTTTTCGAACTCCTCCTCGCCGTCCACAATGATCTCCGACACCGAGTCGGTAAGTTCGTCCCTGAGCACCCTGCCCAGCAGGCCGAGGTCCCGGTAGAGAAGGCACGGCGCCGACTGGACCCTTCCGTTGTGTTCTATCTCCCTCCAGAGGGCCAGCAGAGCCTCCAGATCGTGGGCCAGGCTCTCCTCGTCCACTCCCTCTGCCGCCGTCCTGACAATAATGCCGTAGTCGTCCCCCCGAAGCTCCCTGGCCGCGGCTTTAAGCCTCTTCCGTTCGTCCTCGTCCCTTATCCTCTTGGAGACCCCCGCCTCCTGGCCGCAGGGGACGAGCACCATGTACCGTCCGGGGAGGGATATGCGGGAGGTTACCCTGGCGCCCTTGTTTTTCCTGGCGGTTTTGGTTACCTGGACCAGAAGCTCCAGGTTGGGCTTCAGGTCTATTCCCCTTGCGTCGTTCAGGTAGAGGAAGGCGTTTCTGCCGTCCCCCAGGTTGACGAAGGAGGCATGAATCCCGGGCAGGACGCTCTCCACCCTGGCCTTGTAGATCTCCCCGGCCTTCTGCCTCTCCCACATGCGCTCCACGAAGAGGTCCGCCAGGCGGCCGTCCTCTACTATGGCCACCCTGGTCTCCTCGGGGTCTACGCAGTTTGCCACAATTTTCCTGATCATGGCGCGGTTCCTCCCGGCAAAGGGGGCGCCAGAGGCTCTACCCTCGGGTCCTTCCCGTCCGGGGACAGAGATAGAAGGCCCACCGCCTCCCTGAGGATGAAGACCCCGCTCCACCCCGGAATAAGGCCGGAACCCGACAGGGCCTTTACAAGCGCCCCCGGCCCTCTCTTTGCCGGGTCCTGCATTATTAGCCTGAATCCCCCCGGAAGGCCTTCGTACCTCTGGAAGGAGTGGACCAGACCCCCGGCGGCCAAATTCTCCAGGGCGCCTTCGAGGTCGGGGTCCTCCCGGCCCCGGAGGGCCAACAGGTAGGAGGCGGCCAGGTTAAGTCTGCCCATGGCCCTTGCCCCTTCAGTTCCGGGCGCTGCATCGATTACGGTGGCGCCGGTAATGGCAAAGCCCTCCGGCAGCCGGGCGCTCCATCTGGCAGGCAGGCCTTCATCGTAGAAGGCAAGCCTGGCCTCGAAAGGTTCCGCCAGGGCGGGAACCCCCGCCGATAGCTCCGGCCCCAGGCTTATCTTAGGCCTGGGGGAGAAGCCCTCGGTCAGCACAAACTGCACCGAAGCCCTGGCGGCGCCCCTGGTTAGAACGGATGGAACGGCGATATGGGGTATAAAACAGGCCCTCCCTCTCTTGGAGAAGGTCATCCGCACCCTGATCACAACGCCGTTCCTCCGGGGGCGAAGGAGCACATATTCTGGACCCCGCAGGCCCGGCAGGGGGCGGCCGTTGCCTCCCCGATGGGCCTACAGTCGGGGGAGAGGCCTTCCTTCAGAGCCAGGCCCCTCTCCCTGAGCAGGAACTCTTTGGCAACCCCGCAGTGGATGTGGTCCCAGGGCAGCCCTTCGTCCAGTGGTCTCTCACGGGACGCGAATTCCGCCGG
>JAAYQT010000354.1 GCA_012519165.1 Synergistaceae bacterium | reverse complement strand
CCCGCCGTAAATCGTCCCGGGTACGCTGAAGCTGGGATCGTCCTGCTGATCGGCATTATTCTTACCGCCTCTTTCGCGCATCTGACCCATGAAAAGGAAAACTTCGACAGGGGAAAGGCCTTTTCGGCCATTGCGGAGGCCCGGTCCGGACGGCTGAAAATCCTTTTTGACGATATCCGCGACCTGGCTCTTACGAGCCTTGTCTGGTACATGGAGTCCTCCGAGGAGGTCCTTGAGGACGAGTTTAAGCACTTCACCAGACATCTGGAATCCCTTCCCGAGGTGGAGCTGGTGGAGTGGATCCCCGCCCCGGAGGAAGGCGGGTTTTCAGCTTTGGGCGAGCCTGACCGGGAGGCCATGGAGCTGGCGGCGGCGACGGGACTTCCCTCATCGTCACAAGTCAGGTTTAACAGCGGGCCGGCCGGCGCCGTACAGGAGCTCCGGATTTTTAAATCCGCAACTGACAGGGAAGAGCCCGGCAGGCTTATAGGGCTTGCATCCTTTACTCTCCGGCTTGACGCTTTTATAAAGAAGACCCTCAGGGGAGGGGAGAGAGACCTGGTTATGAGGCTCTGGGAGCTTGACGGTAACGGAGCTGCGTTAATTGCAGGGTCCTCCGGCCCGGCCGCGCCTTCCTTTTTTCAGGGAATGAAAATCTCCGCCGTTATGCCCCTTTACAGCGTTCGGCCCATCTTCGCCTTCGGGAGAACTTTTGTTGCGGAAATGCTCCCCGGACCGGACTTTCTCAACCATCACCCCCAGAGACAGGGCATGGGGACTTTGACCATGGGTTTGCTGATCTCGGTTCTGGCTGCGGCGGCGGTGGGAGGGGCGTTGCGCCGCGGCGAACTTCTTGAAAAAAAGGTGCAAAGCAGAACTGCGGAGCTCAAAGAGAGCATGGAAAGGCTACAGCTGGCGGACCAGATCTTCAGGACCACCACGGAGGGCATTGTGATCACCGACGCCGACGGCCTTATCGAGGACGGCAACCTGGCCCTGGAGCGGCTTACGGGTTACTCCCTGGATGAGATTAGGGGAAAAAATCCCGATATTTTCGGCGTTCAAAAAATTAACCCCGATTCCTCCCCCGGATTTTGGAGCCGGTTGAAAGAGGCTGAGGTATGGCAGGGAGAAGTACTCAACCGGCGCAAGACCGGCGAGGTCTACCCGGTGTGGCTTACCGTTTCGGCGGTAAAGGACGGAGAGGGTAAAGTGACCCATTTCGCCGGAGTGCTGACCTATATAGGTGACATCAAGGCGGAGCAGGAACGCCTCAGCCACCTGGCCTACCATGACCCCCTGACGGGCCTGCCGAACCGCCATCTGCTGACGGACCGCCTGGAAATGGCCATCGCCAGGGCAAGAAGGCTGGACGCACTGGCCGCAGCGGTCTTTATCGACCTTGACGGTTTTAAGGCTGTTAACGACACCTGGGGGCACGAGACCGGCGACCTGCTGCTTGTGGCCGTGGCGGAAGGCCTGAAGGGGGCGGTGAGGGAGCAGGACACCGTGGCCCGGCTAGGCGGGGACGAATTTATCACCGTGCTGGACGGTTTCTCGTCCCCGGAGGAGATTGACGTCCTTTTAAACAGGATTAACAACGTTTTTTCAAATCCGTTTATTGCGGGGAACAGGCCCATAACGATCAGGGCCAGCCTGGGCGCGGCAATTTTCCCCGACGACGGAACCACTGCCGACCAGCTCATAGCAAAAGCCGACGAGCTAATGTACGCCCGCAAACTGAAGGGCAGGGGAGGTTCCCGTTAGGGGGTCAGTCCCAGGGGGAGCCGTCCCCGTCAAAGACCGCCAGGCACGCATCCACTACCTTTTCGTCGAAGCCCGTGCCCCGAAGCCGGACTACCTCGTCCAGGGCCTGCTTCAGCCCCAGGCCCGCCCGGTAGGGGCGGTGGGATGACATGGCCTCCACTACGTCGGCTACGGCCAGGATTCTGGCCTCCAGCATTATTTCATCGCCGCTGAGACCGTAGGGGTAGCCGGAGCCGTCCAGGCGTTCATGGTGCTGCAGGACTGCTCTGGCCACGGGCCATGAGAAGTCAACGTTTTTTAAAATTTCAAAGCCTGCAATGCAGTGGTCCTGGATGAGGCTGTACTCCTTGTCCTTCAGCCTGGACGGCTTGCTCAGGATTTCGGCGGGGACGTCGATCTTCCCAAGATCGTGAAGCACTGCCGCAACGCCCACGCCCCTGACTATGTCTTCAGGGAGCCTCATTCTGCGGGCAATGGCTATTGCCAGCTTTGCCACCCGCTCCTGGTGTCCGGCGGTGTAGGGGTCCCTGGTCTCCACCACTTTGGCCATGGAGACGACAATGCCGTCCACGGTCTCCCTGAGTTTTTCGTTGGTCTCGGTGAGCAGTTTTTCCGCCCTTTCCCGGGCCGATTCGGCCAGCTTCCTGTTTGTAATGTCCACCCAGTTGGCAATGGCGTACT
>JAAYQT010000353.1 GCA_012519165.1 Synergistaceae bacterium | reverse complement strand
TACCGGCAGTGGGGCAGGGAATGGGCTGACGCGGACTACGGAGGCCGTTTCTGCCAGTGGCTCATGGAGGATGATCCAAAGCCCTACAACAGCTTCGGGAACGGTTCCGCCATGAGGGCAAGCCCAGCGGCTTACGCCGCCCGCTCCCTTGATGAAGCGCTCCGAATTGCGGAAGAAACGGCCGCTCCGACCCACAACCACCCCCGGGGAATCATAGGCGCCCGGGCTGTCGCCGGCGCAACATTCATCGCCCGCAAAGCTGCCCTGGACGGCGACGAAGCCTCGTGCAAGCGGGAGATAAAAAAATTCCTCCAGAACCATTGCGGGTACGACATGCAAAGGACGGTGGCCGAAATCCGCCCTGCCTATGCCTTTGACGAGACCTGCCAGGGCAGCGTGCCCGAGGCCCTAATATGTTTCCTGGAGGCTTCATGCTTTGAGGAGGCGGTGCGCAAGGCGGTCTCCCTGGGAGGAGACGCCGACACCCAGGCCTGCATTGCGGGCGCTCCCGCCGGGGCCCTCTGGGGCGTGCCGGAGCATATCCGGTGGCGTTCCCTGGGTTTGCTGGACGCTAAAATGCTAAGGGTGCTGGAGGCCTTTGCGGAGAGGTTCGGAAGGTAAAAGGGGGCGTAGTACGCCCCCTGAAGTTTTTTAATCAAGTATTTATTTGTATTGGCAAAAATGCTTTAGGAAACATCAGAACCTTCTACCCGCTCATAAAATAAAACTCCGTCCCGGTCTATTTCGACCCGCAGCTCTGCACTGCCGGAGGCCGGGTAGACCAAGATATCGAAGGTGTGCGGCAGCGGCAGGTTCTCCAGCTCCGTGATTATACTAAACAGCGCCTTGTCGTCCAGGTCAGAACCACCGACAAGGACTATGTCCACGTCGGATCCGTTCCTGTAGTCGCCCCTTGCCCTGGAGCCGTAGATTATCGCCTGCTTTACCTCCGCGTGACGGGCAAACACGGCGTTTATCTGTGCTATTGTTTCCTCTTTGAGTCCGAATCTGCGGCTCACAGGGGGTCTTCCTCTGCCAGCGCCGCCATAGTCTCTTTCAGGCGGACAAATTCCCCGCAAAAAGACTCCAAAATCCGGGCGGCCACCCGTGACGCCGTGTCTTCGTCATAGGTATAGGAAGTAAGGTTGCGGCAGACAATCATATCCATCCAGGCTTCGCCGTCGCCAAGCAGATCTCGGCTGAAGGCCGCCCGGGTTGTGTCCCTGGAGCCGAAAAGGTTGCTCGCGCCCCTGCTCTCCAGAAAATCCTTCAGGGTTTTCCACGCGAGCTCATGGGTAAATTCGAACGCCTGAATAAGGCCCTGTTCTTCCAGCTTTGTAAGGGGGCGGCTTTTTGCAAGTCCGCATGACTCTTCAAGCTGAGAAAGGGCTTTGGTGTAGCTGTTTAACCGATGCTTCCAACGGCTGTCGTTCATTTGTGAAATCCTCGATTGCAGCTTATATTTTGCCGATCGGTACGCGAAGCCCCCGGATTCTCTCCAGGTAGGGGTAGCTGTAGCTTAAAAAGCATGAACTACGATTTTTCAGCCAGGCGGCGGACCTCTTCCTCAGAAAGGCCAGAAAATTTGGCGGCGTCGCTGATAGAAAGACCGTTTTTAAGCATGGTGAGGATTGTCTCTAATTTGCCTTCAGCCCGTACCTCTTCCCGACCTTCCTCCCGACCCTCCTCAAGCCCCCTGTGCCTCATGGTCTCAATGGCCCCGTCAACGGTCCGTATCCGCTTCAGCTGGTCCTCGTATATCTCTCCCTTTCCGCCCGGCCGGCAGACAGCCGGGCAAGCTGCTCCATGGCCTTGCCACTGCGGGGTTCATTTTGCACACGGCATTTGCCTCCCTGCAGATCCTGTTGCTATTATACTTCAGAATTCAAGGCCGGGACTTTGGTTTTGTCGTCATAAAAACACGGAAAGGGCGTGAATGAGGTTCTTCGTTTCATGATTCGTCAATGCCCAAAGCTTTGGGCATAGCCGACGCTCCTATTTGAGCCTTATACACGGCCCGTGGCCCGCGGCCACGAAGCCGGGGCTGAAGGTCCGCAGGGTCTTTTGCAGGGCTTCCAGCCCGGCGGGGTCGGGGATCTGTTCGGGGCGGATCCCGTTTATTTCCGTCTCCCAGTCGGAATCGATGACGACCCCATCGCCGTCTCCCCGGCGGATCATCAGGTCGCAGCTGAAGAAGACTCCCCGGCGATTTTCCATGGCGAGGAGCCCCTCCCACAGGTGCATCTCAGACGGGTAGCTGATGAACTCCAGTTCGTAGTCCTTTGTGGCGAGTTTCTCGCCCGGCTTTTTGACCAAAGTTTTCACATTTTGGCCGAAGCCGGCGAACTGCCTGGCCGTTACCTCCGGGCAGACTGTGACTGCTTCGGGGTATTCCTCAAGCAGCAGAGGCAGCCCGCCGCATTCGTCGC
>JAAYQT010000352.1 GCA_012519165.1 Synergistaceae bacterium | reverse complement strand
GGACTGATTGTTTTAATTCAGGGGGCCCTTGGGGTACAGGGGGAAGGGTTTAATCAGCTCCATGGCCTCTGCCTTGCACCGGTTCAGCGCTGCCTCGTCTTTGGGGGCGGCGGCCACCTGGTTCATAATGTCGGCTATCTGGCAGATTTCGGCCTCCTTAAGCCCCCTCTGGGAGACGGAGGTGGTCCCTATCCGCACCCCGCTTGTTACCGAGGGTTTCTCCGGGTCGGCCGGGATCATGTTTTTGTTGACGGTGATGCCCACGTACTCCAGAGCGTCCTGGAAGAGGCTGCCCGTTATGCCCTTGGACCGCAGGTCAAGCAGGACTATATGGTTGTCGGTGCCGCCGCTGATAACCCGGAAGCCCAGGTTTGAGAGCTCTGAGGCCAGGGCCTTTGCATTTTTAACCACCTGCTCCATTAGGGCTTTGAACTCCGTCCCCGCTGCGTGTTTGAAGAGCCACGTCTTGGCCGCCATGATGTTAAGGTGGATTGAGCTCACCGCGCCGGGGAAGACGCCCTTGTCCAGCGCCTTTGCATGCTCCGCCCTGCACAGCGCCAGGCCTCCCCTGGGGCCGCAGAGGGTCTTGGTGGTGGAGGAAGTTACAAAGTCGGCGTGGGGTACAGGGCTGGGTACTACGCCGGCCGCTACCAACCCCGCCACGTGGGCCATGTCCACCATGAGCAGACCGCCGACTGAACGGGCAATTTTTGCCATCCGCCCGTAGTCTATAAGCCTGGGATAGGCGCTTCCACCCGCGATCAGGAGGCGGGGCCTGTGTTTTTCCGCTATTGCCTCAAGCTCGTCGTAGTCTATAAGCTCCGTTTCGCTGTTCAGGCCGTAGGAGTGGAAGTTAAAAAATTTGCTCATGAAGTTTGCGGGGGAGCCGTGGGTCAGGTGGCCGCCGTGGTCCAGCCGCATACCCAGCACAGGGTCGCCGGGCTTTAAGACTGCGGCGTAGACGCTGTAGTTTGCCGTGGAGCCCGAATAGGGCTGAAGGTTGGCGTGATCGGCGCCGTAGAGGGCCTTGGCCCGTTCAATCCCAAGCCGCTCCATCTTGTCCGCCACCTGGGAGCCCGCCTGAAACCGGGCGCCGGGGTACCCCTCCGTGGTCTTGTTTGCGAAGACGCACCCTGAAAGCTCCAGCAGCTCCTCGCTCTCCGTGCTCTCGGAGGCGATCATCTCAATATTGTGTTCCTGCCGGTCCAGCTCCTCGGCGACAATGTCGAAAAGCTCGGGGTCGGACATCCTGGTGTGTTTAAGCATCCTTAATGATACCTCCTGGTTTGGGAACTTTGCCGCACTCTATTGCGTTATATTCTCTTTCAGTACCCGGCGAATGGCCTCCGCCGATAATCGGATGTCCTCGTCAGAGGTAGCCCAGTTTGATACGGAGACCCTCATGACGGCCTTTCCCTTCCATACGCTTTCTCCCGCCCAGCAGGTTCCCTCCTTTTGAACCGCCGCCGTCATCTGCCTGGTGAACTCGCAGCTATCGGCCCCGGGGGCGGAAAACCGTGCCAGCGCCTGGTTCAGTACCACTTCGTTAAGAATTTCTATGTTGGGGTCCTCCGCCAGCAGGGAGGCCATGAGTCTGGCCTGTCGGCAGTTTCGCTCCACAATTTCGGCCGCTCCCCTCCTGCCCAGGCTTTTAAGGGCGCAGTAGAGGGGAAAGACCCTGGCCCGCCTGGAGGCCTCCGGCGCCCAGTTTGACGGGTCCCTGGCAAAGCCGCCCCCGGCGAGGTAGGAGGCGCTCAGGGCCATGGAGGCCCTGTGAGCGTCTCTGTGTCTGACTATGGCAAGCCCCGAGTCGTAGGGCACGTTCATCCACTTGTGGGCGTCTGCTGCCCATGAGTCCGCCTCCTCCATGCCCGCCGTATAAGGCGTCAGGGAAGGCAGAAGCCTGCCCCAGATTCCAAAGGCCCCGTCCACGTGGACCCATGCGCCCTTCTGCCTGGCGGCGGGGATGATCTCCGCAAAGGGGTCGAAGGCTCCCGTGTTTACGTTTCCGGCCTGGAGGCAGAGGATCACCGGGCCGGAGGCCTCGCTCAGCGCTTTGACGGCCCCGTCGGCCCTCATTCTGCCCTGGCCGTCGGCGGGGACGGCAACCACCCCTTCAGAACCAAGGCCCAGGAGCCTCAGCGCAGAGGTTATGGTGGCGTGGGCCTCCTCCCCCGCTATTACCGTTATGGGGGGCGCGCCCTGAATGCCGTGTTTTTCAGCGTCCCACCCGTGCCGCTTCAAGACTTCGTGGCGGGCGGCGGCAAGGCAGGTAAAGTTGGCCATTTGCCCCCCGGTCACAAACCCGACGGAGGACTCTTTGGGCAGGCCCAAGAGCTCAAGCATCCAGCCCTCCACCACATCCTCGGCGGCGCTCACCGCCGGGGACGATATGGCAAGTATTCCGTTCTGGTCCCAGGCCGACGCAAGCCAGTCCGCAGCCAGGGCGGCAGGCAGCGAGCCCCCCGTCACAAAGCCGAAGTAGCGTGGGCCTGGAGACGCCACAAGGCCGGGCTCAATCGCCGAGGCAAAGTCCCGCACGATGTCTGGAGCGGGTATGCCTTCGTCGGGCAGGGGCTCTTCAAGGGCTTTTATAAGCTCTCCGGCGGCAACCTCCGCCCCCGCCCTTCTGAGGGGCAGGCTCTCCAGCCACTCCAGAGCAATCTTTTTCGTCTCGTCCAGTAGCCGGGCGGTCTCTCGGCAGCCATTGCTGTTTTCTGTCATTTCTCCCACCCTGTTTCCTTCGAAATCATCACCCTGTCCCCCTTGGTATTGCTGTTGCTAAAAGGCTGAGACAGTCAATTTACACTGTGTATATGCAGATTTTCAGATGTTTTCCTCTCGTCATGGATTTGCCTCAATAAGTGGAAGTTGATTCGGATATTTTTTTTCTGCCTGAGAGTGATTGGCATAGGTAGCCCAATCGGGAACGTATTCTTCAGCCTGATTGCCCCAAACGTCCCATCCTTTGCGTGGGCCCCGGGCAAATAGTTCAATGTAAGGCCCTCTGCTGCATCTTTCTATCAATGGATACTGTTCGTCTGGTTTTCTGCTGTGTTCCCTTTTCCTTGCGGTTATTATATTTTCCTGAGAACGCCCCGGCTGTAAGGTGCGGGCATTTTTACCCCTTATTCCGAACAGAAGTATTTCCGTTACGTTTCGAAAATAAAAACCAACTCCCCGCCGGTCAGGGCCTCCGTCTTTGCGCGTCTTATACCAGATCAGGTTCGTTTTATATTGAAATCCCCATGCCTCCAGCACCGATAGACCTTCGGGAAGAAGCGCGTTTGGCACCCAAAGGTAGAGGTGGGAAGTATCGTCGATTATTTTTTCCACTGGAAGCCGACAGATTTCTTCCAGCGGCATCGTAGGGTAGCGGTTTAGTCTCTTGTGTTCCGGCGCCACCTTGCCGGTGCGATTGGTAAATTGCCAGGGAGGGTCGGCAAGAATAGTTTTATATTTTCTCCCGTTAGTGAATTTCAATAAATCTTTAAATTGAGTTCCCATTGTTGCCCTCCTCATAGAGGCGCCTGGTTATTCCAAATATCAATAACGGACACCCTCCTCCCCCGCCTCCTTCGATTCTTGGCAATAACTTGCCTATGTGGGTTGTGGATGCGCCGTAAGAAGAGCCCCTGCCCAGGCTGTTGAAAATTTCCTGAAGATCGTCGCATCTCGTTATAATTACTCCAACGCTGATGGCACGCAGGTCAAAAAGAAGTCTGAAGTTGTTGAGGTCGCGGTCGAAAAAAGGGTCCTTATTATTCCACTCGATCTCTAAAGCTATTTTGTTTTTAAAGCAATCAACCTTATGCGTCGGAGAGAGCATTGACATGCCGTCAACAACCATTTCGGTTTTAAAGTGTTTTTCAACCCAGCCCCTTTTATAAAGAAAGGAGTCTATATATTCGGATACCTTTGATTTGCGCCCGCCAGGGTGAACAATCCATGATTTTTTTAATCTGAAAGAATCCAGAACAGCCAGAATATCCTCCCATTCATCAGGAAAATCTTGAGAAATAATGGCAATGGCGTGTTTCCATTCGTGGATTTCGTAATTTGTCCTTACGTTTTCAGGAATAGATTCCATCGACATTTTTTACCTCCGCAAAATACATCTTATCACATTATAATCTGCCCCTCTTGATCTTTTAGGGGGCCGGGTCAAACCTGGCTCTACTTGTCCCGCAGCCTTCGACATCAGTTTGAATGTCCTGTTATCCCAAAGTAGCTCTTCGTAAGTTCTCCGGCCCGTTATGCGCCCCCACTCAAAGATTTCGAAAGCTATGTGCCGCCGCACCGTGTCATCGCACAGGTAAATTTCCCGGGAGACGTGCCCTATACGAACTCGTCCTATAAATCCAGGAAAGCCAGTGATTTTCATGAACAAGGCCGAGGTCCATCATCACGGAGATAAAGGGGTAGACGATGAAGACCTCCGTCGTCTGAGCTGCGGCGGCAAGAACTCCCCCAAAAAGACGAACAGAGACATCCATCGCTCTCCGGGGGGCGAAAATGTGCCAGAGTTTTTGGGGCGTTGCCATGAATCCTGTTGGAGAGCCGGGCTTTCTGTCTTCTTCCGCTCCCGCGTTTCGAAAATTTCTCTTGCCCATCCGAACCCTACATCTTAAAATGTCCGGGGCCAGTTTTCTACTCCTCCCACTCTTCCTCTTCGAAGGTGAGGTCGCATGAATAGTCTATCCCCACGTGGGGCTCGTCGTTCACCAGGAGGGTGAAGACGTCGGGGCGGGCGTAGTGGCCGATTACATCGAAGTCGTACCGGGCCTCGATGATGGCGGACAGGTCCAGGTCGGCGATTAAAATCTCCTCCCTGTCCCAGCAGGGCCCCGCCAGGTAGTTGCCCAGAGGGTCGATGATGGCGCTGCCGCCCCGGCACATGATCTCCGGCTGGGACTCAAGCTCGCCGTAGCATTTAAGGTCTGTCGGATACATGTCCTTAGTGACGAACTGGTTGCATGACAGGACGAAGCACCGCCCCTCCAGGGCGATGTGCCTCATGGAGGACTGCCAGATCTCCCGCTGGTCCGCAGTGGGGGCCAGGTAGATGGCGGTATTGCGGCCGTAGATGGCCGTCCGCGCAAGGGGCATATAGTTCTCCCAGCAGATGAGGCCGCTCATGACCCCGT
This sequence comes from Synergistaceae bacterium, assembly GCA_012519165.1. Taxonomy (GTDB): domain Bacteria; phylum Synergistota; class Synergistia; order Synergistales; family Aminobacteriaceae; genus Aminivibrio. The sequence goes on along the minus strand of JAAYQT010000352.1, from coordinate 1,709 downwards.
AGGGGGTGTCCACGGCTGCAAGGGTGCTTCCGTCCCCCTGGCCCCATATAAGCCGCTCGCTTCCCGTGGGCAGCAGCTTCCTGTGTTTGGCGAGCAGCTCGCCGCTTGGTCCGTAGTAGAGCAGGGTGCAGAACAGGGTTCCCCCGTCCCGCTCCATTACCCCGATGGAGAGGTACGCGCCGCACTTTGCGGCAATCTCGCCCAGTTCCTCCGCCTCGAGCCCCGGCACGTCAATGGAATTTTCGTAGTACCGGGCGAAGTCCTTGCGGCCCTCGGGGCTCCTGTTGCCCACCACCGTGCCGAAGGTCAAACCCCGGGGGTAGCAGGGGATGAAGGCCTCGGGGAAGAGAATTATTTTAGCGCCCTGCCCCGCAGCCTCAAGGGCCAATTTGCGGACTATTTTCATCGTCTCTTTTTTGTCCATGATGGCGGGGGCAGCCTGTACCACTGCCGTCCGTACCTTTCCAGTCTTCAAACCCATTTTTACCGTCCTCCTGATTTTTAAGAATAAAAAAGGGAGAGGAACAGGCCCCTCCCCTTTTGCTTTGCCTCTACAGGGCCTTGTGTTTTTCAGCTATGGCGTCGGCAAGGCTGTCCAGCGCAGCCAGGTCCCCGGCGCGGGGCTTGCCCTTGCACAGTACCGTGCCCAACACCTCAACTTTTAGGTTGGGGATCATGGCCGATATCTGCTCCACCGTCTTTGTGGCCCAGCCGTAGGAGCCTATGATGGCGGCGTGCTTCAGCTTTGGCTTAAGGACGTTTGCCAGGTTAACAGCCGAGGCTACCACCGGGTGGGGTCCGTAGTGGACCGTGGGGGCGCCTATTACAATGGTGGCGGCGTCCACCAGGTCTATGGCCAGCTTGCCTATGTCGGTTACGGAAAGCTCGTACTTGCAGGCCTGCACTCCCCGCTCCACCAGGGCGTCCAGCAGGTGGTTAACCATAATCTCGGTGCTGCCGTGCATGGAGATGTAGGGTATGGCCACAAAGTTTTCCACCTTGTCGGAGGTCCAGTCCCGGTATGCGTCCAGGATGAAGGAGGGCTTGTCGTAGAGGGGGCCGTGGCTGGGGGCTATTAGGCCGATGTCGTACTCCTCCACCTTGGCCAGGTTCTTTTTAACTATGGGGCGGAAGGGCATCATTATCTCCGCGAAGTAGCGCTTGGCGCCCTCGTAGATGGCGGGGCATTCTCCGGCGTACATCCCGGTGGTGGCCAGGTGGGAGCCCAGGAAGTCGCAGCTGAACAGGATTTTTTCCTCGGCCATGTAGGCGCACATGGTCTCGGGCCAGTGAACCCAGGGGGTGTGGATGAACTTGAGGGATTTGTCCCCCAGGGAGAGGGTCTCGCCGTCGTCTTTAGCGTCGATCAGGGCCTCGTCGATGTGGAGGTGGTCCTGCAGCAGCTCCTTTGCCTTGGTGGAGCACACCACCCTTGCGCCCGGGTACTTGTCCAGCAGCGCCGGAAGCATGCCCGAGTGGTCCTGCTCCGTGTGGAGGGAGACCAGGTAGTCGATTTTTTCAACGTCCTCCAGCTGGGCCATGAGCACGTCCCCCAGGGCGGGGTCGGCCGTGTCGATCAGGGCCGTTTTCTCCGAGCCCTTAACCAGGTAGGCGTTGTAGCTGGTGCCGTCGGGCAGGGGGATGAGGGAGTCGAAAAGGCGGCGGTTCCAGTCCACCGCTCCCAAAAGCCAAATGCCGTCTCTGATAAG
>JAAYQT010000351.1 GCA_012519165.1 Synergistaceae bacterium | reverse complement strand
GACCTCCCATAATCCAGCCCACAGGCACCAGCCCGTACCAGGGCTCCCGCTCCGTGTGCCGCATTTCCGGGGTGGAAACGGTAATCAACGTGCTCCCCGTGCCGTCACCGAGGTAAATTGAAGGAAAGGACAGGTCGTACCGCCCCTCCTCCGGGTTGACGGTCAGCTTGCACCAGTTGTCGATGGCGCCGGGGTTGAAGGCATGCTCCTCCCTTGCGGAATGGGAGTACTTCGACATAACGGATACATCCTTCGACCGCAAATTCTCCCGTTCCGCCACCTGCCCTGTCACATATCCCACGGGCTGGTACCCGGTTACGTTTCCCTCCTCGTCATGGATCGGCTCCGATCCGGTAATCATGGCAGAAAGGCTGGCTGAACTGCTCGCCGACCAGGAAGCGCTGCCCCCCCGCCCGGAGGACTGGCTCTTCCCGTTCTCCTTCTTCCCTGACCACCGCCACTTCTTTTTGCCGGGCCCCGAATCCTTTCCGCCCTCTTCCTCATCCTTCATCACAGCAGAGCCGGAGAGAGTCCGGGAAATCGTTATGCTCCCCGTAAAGGGTACTTCCTCCCAGCCGCCGACGGGTTCCTTCCCGTTGCCATCATCCCCGTCCTTCTCCCCTTTCAGCAGTTCCTCCACGGTTTTTTCCAGTTCCTCCATCAGCTCCGGGGAAAGCCCGCGGCCGGATTTAACGCTCTCCTCTATGGCCTTCTCCAGCTCACCAATTTTCCGCTCCAGGTCCTCCGCCGGCGCCGCACCGCAGACTCCCGCGGCGAGGGCGCAGGCGAGAAACACGAACAGAACCGTAAACGCCCATCGTTTCATGACGGATACCTCCTCCCGCTCTCTTCCCGCTGGCCGGGTTTATATATTATAACAATAAAGAGTTTTCAGGCATAGAGCCGCCCGCAGGCAAAGGCGGCTGACACTCCGGCTGGGAAGACCAACGATTCCGACTCCGGTCCTTCCGTGCAAAATAATGGTTATATCCATGGCGCGCCAAACCGACCGGGAGTATAATGGCCTTAAATCACCGTACGGAGGCTCTGTCATGACCGAATCCCGCCCCAGGGGCGAATGGCTCATCTTTCAAAACGACTTGCTACTGGTAAAGTCCAGGGATCCCTTCCGGCTCCCCCCCGCAGCCGACGAACCTCTCTTTAAGGACCGCCTGGGAGTAACCGGCGTTCTAGCTCCCGCCAGGGGCGGCTACCCCTGGGGCGAGTACCATTCGGACCGGGAAATACCCGAAAACTACGAGACGGTGGGGCTCCGGGAGCTGTGGCTCCTGGGAGGGGAAAAGCTCTTTCAGTCCGCGGGCACCGCCTTCCAGATGATGGACTGGAAGCGCAACAGCCGCTTCTGCCCCCGGTGCGGCGCCCCCATGAGCCCCGCCGACAACAACCGGGCCTACGCCTGCCCCGACTGCGAATACATCACCTACCCCATCCTCAGCCCGGCAGTAATTATGGCAGTAACAAAGGACGACAAGCTCCTTCTGGCCCGCAACACCCGCTTCCCCAAGGGTCGCTTCAGCGTGCTGGCGGGCTTCGTCGAGCCGGGCGAAAGCCTGGAAGAAGCCGTGGCAAGGGAAATATACGAAGAAGTCAACATAAAAATAAAAAACATAAAATACTTTGGAAGCCAGCCCTGGCCCTTCCCCCACTCCCTAATGCTGGGCTTCACCGCCGAGTGGGCTGAAGGGGAGCTCGTACCCGATGGCGAGGAAATTGAAGAAGCCCGCTGGTTCACCCCCGAGACCATGCCTGAAATCCCCCAGTCCATCAGCATCTCCAGGAGGCTCATAGACAACTGGCTGGAGGGGCAAAAGGGCAAGGGTTAGCCTTTGGTGAGGGCAAAGGTGGGCGGCGGAGGAAGGGCGGCCATCCGCCTTCAAGGGGGCGGGCCCTGACCGGGCCGGAGGGCGGGCCTACCTCACAAGCATGCCCTTGGCTAGTTCGTCCGCCTTTTCTCTACCCGCCAGGTACTCCGCCAGCGCCAGGCCAAACTCCAGGGCCACCCCCGGCCCTGCGGCGGTGATCAGCTTGTCTCCCACGGTAACGCGGTCGCCGGTGCGGTTCTCCTCGGCCATATCCTGTTGAAAGGTCGGGTAGCAGGACGCCTTCTGTCCTTCAAGCAGGCCCAGGGGGTAAAGCACCACCGCCGGAGACGCGCAGATAGCCGCAATCGCCCGCCCTTCCCGGCGCTGTCTTTTTAGGGTTTCGCTCAAAAGCTGCGAGGCCGCCAGGTTATTTGCGCCCGGTATCCCGCCCGGAAGAACTATCATATCGAAATCGCGGCCTTCTACATCGGCCAGCTCGGCGTCAGCCTGAACCGCAATGCCGTGAGCCCCCTTCACCACGGCGCCCTCCACGGACGCCACGGTCACGTCCACCCCGGCCCGCCGCAGAATGTCTATGGGTGCGACGGCCTCAACTTCTTCGAAACCCTCTGCAAGCACAAGAAGTACGCTCCTTGCCATATTCGGTTCCTCCTTTTGTAAAAGACTGTCTCCGTCTCCTGCCTTGTCAGCCGCAACTTTTCATCCGGCAGGGAGATGATTTGGGACAACCGCGGCCTTTATGCCGAAGGCCGGGTCTCCCTCCCAGGCCTGTAGCCTAAATGCCACTACTACCATGCTAACATACCATACCTCGCTCACCATCCGGCCTTTTCTTCGCAGTCGGCAATGGGCTCACTCATGCCCTCAACGATAGACTCCTTCATACCGGGAATGTTACAGAGGTACAGAGAATCCTCCATGGACCTCCAGATAGACTCGCTCACAAGCACGGCTGCGTTGCGCCCGCCGACAATCTTTACCGGCGCATCGAATACAGCCCCTTCATCCAGAAGCTCCACCAGCAGCCTTCCAGCCTCCCCGACGGAAACCCGCCTCATAGAATCACCCCCACTGGACATAAACTACAACCCCTTCTCAAGGCAGTCAAACAACAGCCTTACCTACGTGCCGCAAGACCGGTAGTCTTTGATGCCCCCCATGCGGCATTACGGTTCGTGTATAATTATCGGTGGAGGGATAAAGGAGGGAGACTGGTGCCAAACTCCGTTATTGAGGCAATAAGGGCCTTTTTCGAGGGCGAAGATAACGTCAGGCTTGCATTTCTGTTTGGTTCCCTGGCAAGGAAAAGGGCGCGACCGGACAGCGATGTTGATATGGCGGTCCTTTTTAAGAATCCCCCGTCTCCCCTCGGACGTTTGGGCCTTTGCGCCAACCTGGAAGAACACCTGAAGCGGAACGTAGACCTGATCTCTCTCAACAGCGCCGGCCCCGTAATAAAAATGCAGGTTCTGAAAACGGGAATTAAAATACTTGGTTCAAGGGATGTTTACGAGGAATTTTTCGTAAAAACCGTCAGGGAATATGATGATTTTAAACAAATAATCGCCCCCCAGGAAGGGGCGGTATTAAGGAGAAGGCTGTGGAAAACCGGGACGTAATTCTTGCGAAAATGGCCACAATCCAGAGATGCCTTGCGCGAATAGGCGATGTCACCGGTCTTGACCCTAAAAGCCTTGACGACATCGATAAGCAGGACATCTTTGTCCTTAACCTTCAGCGGGCGGTTCAGGCGACAATCGACCTGGCGGCCCATGTAGCAGCCGCGAAGAACTTGGGTATTCCAGAGACCGCCGCTGAAAACTTTACCCTCCTGCAAAGGGCCGGGATTATTAACGGTCAATTAGCAGGCAAAATGAAAAAAATGACCGGCTTCAGGAACATTGCCGTACATGACTACGAGGCCCTCGACATTGATATCCTGAAATCAATCCTCGTTCACAGGCTTAAGGACCTGGAGGAGTTTTACGACGCGGCAATCGGGTATTTAGAAAAGACAGCACAGAACTCTGACTAATGCATAAATAGCCTGCAACAAAAGCCCACGCCCTTCTTATCCGCTTAGGGCTTCTTACACAACAGGTCACGATGATTCAAAATTGCCTTCTTGTAGCAGTAGCCTCTCCCTTTTAATATTTTCCCTGAAGGATTCGGGAATGGCGTGCCAGTCCAGCGCGTCCACGAAAAAAGGCAATGAGGACTCCCTAAAAGCGTCTATAAGGGCGCCCAGCTTTTCCGGTGCGAGGGGCCCCGACCCTACCAGGACCAAATCGAGATTCGAGCCGGGGCGGGCGCGTCCGGAGACCCGGGAGCCGAAGGCCCAAACCTCATACTCCGGCGCATGCTCCCTTAATATTTGCATTACCACGGATAGGTGCTTTTCTTTAATATCCAGCCCTTCAGCCATTACCCGTCCCCCGCGCCTGCCGCCAGTTTAAGACGCATGGCGTCAAGAAGAAGGGAGGCCTGTTTTTCAAGGGCCTCCGCGTGGTGAAGGAGCGCCCCGCTTTTTTCCTCGCTATAGTCGTGGGACGTACCTAGATGCGCATCCCAGAAGGTTATCCAGGTTTCGGCATCAAGCATGCCAAGCCCTCCTGCCAGCCGGAAAAGGGTCTTCGGCCCGATTTCGCCGCTGTATCCCTCCGTCTCAATAAGGAGCCTTTTGCAGGTCTTCCATGCAGATTCAACCAAATACTCAAAACGCCGAACCAGGGCCTCCCTTGCGGCCTCGAGGACAAGTCTGTCCGCCTGCCTGTTTTGTTCGGCCTCTTTCCAGTAATCCAGCATCTCACCGTATCGCTCCAGGGCCCATTCGTATTGGTCAAAACTTATCATGCCCTACCCCAGCATCTCCGGCCTCTCGCCGTGCCAGGTTACCAGAAGGTGCGTTCTGGCCCTGGTGGCGGCTACGTAGGCAAGGGAGCGCTCCATGGTGTCCCTCTCCTTCGCCTCGGCGGGGTCGTCCGTCTCGTGGACGAAGCGGTGGGGCAGGGCGTTCGCCCCGGCGATTATCACCCGGTCGAACTCCAGCCCCTTCACCCTGTGCATGGTGGCAAACCTTGCGCCCTCCTGCCTTCTGTCCTCGGGCGCGTCGGTCCTTATCAGCGCCCCCGCAACGCCCCGCTGCTCCAGGGCCGCCCGGTACTGGTCCACAAGGCTGTTGGTCCTTGCCGTCAGGCAGACATTCTGCAGGGCCTCGCCGGAGGACTCCAGCTCCTTCAGGTAGGCCGCCAGAAAGTCCGCCTCCCGGTCGAAGGTGTCAAAACCCTCCAGCCTCGGGGGCTGCCCCCTCAGCAGAGAGCGGTACCCCTCCTGGCTGTCCGTGCCGCCGTCCAGGTCGTCGAAGCTCCTCCCCTTCAGCAGCGCCAGCGCCCACTGCCTCGTCTCCTCGGTGGTGCGGTAGTTTATCCTCAGCTTCCGGCTCCTGCCCCGAACCTCTATGCCGCATCGGGACAGCACCGTCTGCCGCTTGTAAATCCTCTGGTGGGCGTCTCCCACAATAAAAATATCGTTCTTTCCGGGGGGTACCATCTGTCGGATCAGCCTGAAGGCCAGGGGGCCCAGGTCCTGGGCCTCGTCCACCACCACGGCGCAGTAGGGCAGCCTCTCCCCGCCCGTCTCCAGCAGCCTCCGGGCGTCCCTCATGGCGTCGTCGGGCTCGCAGTAGCCCTGCTCCGCAAGAATCGCCCGGTACTCCTCGAACACGGGCCACAGGGCCTTCCGCACCTTTCTGTCCAGGGGCGTCCCCCGGCCCCGCCGGTCCGCCTTAAAGTACTCCCGCTCGGTGGAGACCTCCTGGGGCTGAATCACCTTGTCCCACTCCTCGGCGAAGAAGCTGTCGGGGAGGTCGAGCCCCTCGGGCCTGTAGGTCATGGCCCTGCCCCAGAACTCCCGGCGCAGGTCGTCGTCGAAGAGGTACTTCAGCTCGTACCCCCGGGCCTTCAGAAAGTGGCTCACCCACCGGTCCAGGTTTATCACCTCTATCCGGCCCATCTCCTCGTCGGTGCAGAGCTTGGCCAGGTTTGCCCTTATGTCCTCGGCCAAATTCACGGTGAAGGTGGTGAAGAGCACCCGCCCCCCGTTGCTGTTGAGGGCCTCCCGGGCCAGCCTCTTTGCCCGGTGCACCGCCGCCACCGTCTTGCCCGTCCCCGCCCCGCCCAGCACCCGGACGGGGCCGTTCCAGTCCCTGTCCACTATCTTTCTCTGGGAGGGGTGCAGAAACACCCGCCACTTCTCCAGGGGCGCCTGCAGAATGGCCTGAAGCTCCAGGTCGTCCTCGGCGACGAAGAAGCGGCTCCGCGCCTCGGCGGTCTGAAGGGCCCTGGCAAAGTCCTCGGTATCCACGCCCTTTTCCGGCTTTTGCAGCTCCAGGTCCTGGATTATCTCGTCGGGGGAAAATCCCAGGTGCAGCAGATTCAGCGCGTCCGCCGCCTCCTGGGGCAGGGCCTCGGCCATCTCGTCGAGCTCCGTCTCGGTGCGCAGGTTCTTCACCGCCTCCACAAGCTCCTCGGGGATGCCCATCCTCAAAAGCCGCCGGTCGCTCACGTCGCCGAAGAGGGGGGGCAGCTCCGGCGCGGGCTCCCTCTCCTGCAGAACCCCCTCCTTCACCTCGAACACCTGCAAACTGCCCGTCTCCGGGTGGACGGTGCACTTCCTGTTTCTGGCCCAGGTGTAGGCGTCGTCGTGGTGGTCCACCCACAGAAGCACGTAGACATTCCCCGCCGGGGGGTGAAGCACGATTCCCCGGTAGGTGTCGTCGATCCGCACGGACCTCAGATTGTCGTCCCTGGCGTCCCGGATCTTTTCGTAGTTAATCCCCGAAGAGTCGGGGTTGTTTCTGAAGAGGCTTACAAAATTCATCACCTTTGCCTGCATCTTCCTGGGGATGGAGGCAAAGGCGGAAAGAAAGTCGGAAGAAATCGCAACCTGCGGGGCTAAACTCACTGTTAATCAACCTCCCTGGGACGCCCTTACAGCGCCGTTAAAACCGAGGGCCCGTCCCGCCTTACGTCCTCAAGGGGGAAGGCCCTCCATCCTGCGGCTGAAAGGGCGTCCGCCTCTCCGCCGTCCTCTGCCGACAGCAGGGCAACCTTGCGGTCGGGCCAGGCCAGCTCCGCCTGGGCGACCACGGCGCCGCTTTCGTCCGTTACGTCGTGCCCCGCCAGGGGCGCAGGCCACCCCGCCCGCTTCAGCTCGTCGAAGACGGGCTCCATGCCGTGGGGGTCCAGCATGAGGCCCAGGGCCTCCCGCCAGGGCCGGTCGTCCGCCCTCGGCGACGGGTCCAGGGCGGGAAGGGCCGCCGACTCCGGGGGCTGAAGGCCGTCGTACTCCCCCGCCGCCACCCCTGAGAGGGTGAAGAAGGCCGCCCCCTCCACAAACTGAAACAGATTCATGGCCCTTAAAAACGCCCGCCAGTCCCCCTCGGCCAGGCCGTCCCCGTCGTCCAGGGAGGCGTACACCTGCAGGGAGCCGGGCTCATTGGTTCGCATCCCCGCCCTGTGGATGGAGCAGGTCACCCTTACCGCCCCCCGGTCGGCCGAAACGGGAATCCGCCCCTCCTCCATAAGGGCCTCCCGTGCCCACCCCGGCAGCCACGGCGCCAGGGAGCGGGCAAGAGACTCCCTCAGCCCCTCCGACTCTGCCGCGTTCGCCATGGCCTTGCCGGAGAAGAGCATAACGGCCCTGTACCGGGCGTAGAGCCTCCACTCCTTACCCTCGTGCGGGTGAAAAAGGCTTCGCACCAGCAGGTCCATCTCGCCCCTTTCGGCGGCCCCTGCAAAAAAACCGTCGTCCAGGGAGGCCACATAGGGCGCCATCTTACCCCCCGCCTCCTGTTCAGGGTACAGGGGGTCGGCAAAAGGCGCCCCGCCCGGCGAGGTGAACTCCTCCACGTCCTTCCAGGTTATGGACCACACCCGGAACCGCCCCGTCCGAAGCAGGGCCGTCCTCTGGGCGGAATCCCTCCCCAGCCGGTCCCTGTGGTAGGCGTATCCGTCGGTGAACACCACTGCGGGCTTGACTCCCTCCCTGGTCCTGGCGGGCCAGAGGACGAAGTCCGCCACGGAGGGTACCTCCACGCCGTCCTGCTTGCCGAAAGGCACCTGGGGCTCCAGGTACCACGCCCCCTCCCCCAGGCGAAGGTAGTAGCCCGACTTGCCGTTTATCACGTGCTTCGCCATCTCGCCGCCGGGGAGGGCCTTGACCCGCCGCCTCAGCCCCTCGATGAAAAGGGCCTCCAGCTCGCTGTCGAAGGAGGCGTTTACCTCCATGCCGCTTATGGTGTCCGACGGCAGCATGGAGTCCCTGTGCTCCAGGGCCGCCGTCAGCATCTCCGCCGCCCGTTTGCGGGAGACGTGCTGCATGTGGAAGCTGGACCCGTAGGCGTAGATGCACCGGTAGCACCCGTCCCGCTCCGGGTCACCTCCGCAGGGACAGGAGGTCAGCGTATCAAGGGCCCTCTGCATAACCTCCATAAGCTCCCCGCCGGTGAGGGCGAGCTGCTTAAGGTAGCCCGTGCCGCCGGGGATGGAATCGTAGACAAGCAAAAAGGTCCGCCTCATCCCCGAGGGCCCCTCCGGCTCCTCGTAGCGGGTGCACCGCAGGTGGCCCGTATCGCCCCTGAAATACCTCCTGAAGCCGAGCTGCAGGGCCGCGGTGAAGGAGCGAATGTCCTCCTCGGTGGCCGCCGATGACGAAAGGGGCAGAAGAATCCGCAGCGCCTCGGAGTGAAGCTCCCGGTACAGGTAGACGCAGTCAAGGATATTCTCCTGCGCGTCCCTGTTTTTTGCCGGGCAGATGGACGTGTGCTTCTGCTTCTGCTCCTTCCCCTCCTCCTGCACCATGCCGCAGCGGCGGCATACAAGAAAGCCCTTCCTGGGCAGCAGCTGTCCGTCCACCCTCACCTGCTCGCCGTAGTCGTCCCGCCTGCCGAAGTTTACCTCCCGCAGGACGGCCCTCGAGATAAACTCGAAGCCGAAGGGCTTCTCCGTCCCCTCGGACCGCCACGCGCTCCTGATGTCGGACGGCTCGAAGTCCACCAGGGTCTGGTCCGTGTAGAAGACGGTCTCCCTGTCGTCGCTGTCGTCGGTAATCATGGTCTCGCTGTCGCCGCCGTAGGCGAACACCTGCCTCATCCGCAGCAGCTTCCTCTTCTGGCCCGTATCTCCGAAGCCGGAACTGCCGCACCGGGGGCACTTCCCCGCCCCCTCCCCGGCCCCGGCGGGGGCCATGTAGGAGCAGTTGTCGCAGAACCGCCACTCCTCCACCTCCGAGAGGGACATATCCACCTGGCTTATCCTGGCCTTCCGCCCCCCGGCGTAGAACACGCTCTCGGGGGCAAGCTCCTTAAGGGCGCTGGCCGCCGCCCTCTCAAACTTGTAGACGTCGCTCTCCGGCTTACCGTCGGCGGTCCTCCGGTAGATTACCGACCTCAGGGTAACCCCGCTCTCGGGGAAGGCGTAGTTGGGGATAAGCCCCTCGTCGGTGAGCATGTTCAGAAGGGAGCGCTCCCCCAGCTCCCTGAAAAGCCTCTCCAGGGCCCGCTTCTCCATGGCGAGAGAGTCCATTTCCTTCTTGTCCGCCGCCGGGTCCTCCTTCATCTTGTCCAGGGCCTTCTTCACCGCTTTTGCCCTGCGCTGCAGCGAAGCGCGCTGCTTCTGCAGCCGCACCAGGCCGTCCACCAGCCGGAAGGGCAGCCCCTCATCCCCGGAGGAGGCGAATCTCTCGATGTGGCCCCGGACTTCGGGCGAAATCTCGTCGCCGAAGAGGGCAAAAAACCGCTCCAGCAGCTCCGTCCTGCTCTGGTCCACAAACTTCAGAAAGCTGTAGGGAAAGCCGTCCCTGTCCTTACCGCCAAGGCGGTTAAGGGCGGCGGAGGCCCTCTCCGGCAGGTCCTTGGGCCCCGCCCCCGCCCTCACCCAGCAGTCCAGGCAGAAGGCGGCAAACTGCCGCTCCAGCACTGCCGACGCCCCCAGAAACACGCCGGGGGGCGACACGTCCCCCGCTATCATATTCATGGGGTCGGCAAAAAAGTACAGGTCGTGGGGCCTCCCCCGGGCCACCGTCAGGGCCAGGGAGTTGCCGTCCCTCCTGCCCGCCCGGCCTGTCCTCTGCCGGAAGGAGGAGGCGTCGGGGGGCACGGAGCAGAGCATAAGGGTGGAGAGGTCGCCGATATCTATGCCCATCTCCAGGGTGGGGGTGCAGGAGAGCAGGTTGGGGTCCCAGGGCTTTCGCCCCTCCCGCCTGCGGAAGGCGTCCTCCAGCAGAGTCCTCTCCCCCTTGGGGAGAAGGCCCGTATGCTCCTCCGGGTACAGGCGGCAGAGGTCCCCTCCGCTGTAGAGCCTGCCGTAGAAGTTGCGGCCCCCCGCTGCCTCCTCCATTGCGCCGCCGCAGCCTCTCCTCAGGCAGGGCAGCCCCCGGAGGCCAAGCTCCCCGCCGTAGAGGGCGGCGCCGCACTCCCCGCACCGGTAGCCCTGCACTGAGGCAAAAATTCGCAGGGCAGACGGCTCAAGCCCCCAGGCGGGGGCGGCTTTGGGGCCTAAGCCTGCGGTAATCCTGCGAAGAAGCCCCGAGGGGGCCGACGACAACATGTCCGTGACCTCCCTCCAGAACTCCCTCGCCTTTGAGGAGAGGAAGGGGTTCTCCTGCCCGAAGCACTTCAGCATCCACTGGTGAAACCAGTTCCTGGAATCGTCGGGGATGATCCGGTCAAAGTCCCCTCCTGCGTCCAGGGTTAAAAACTTGGGCCGCCGAGTCCACTTGCCGTAGTTGGGCATCCAGCCTATTCGCTTTGTGGATATCATGTAGGAGTTGCCGCCCTGCCGGACGTACTGGTCCAGGGCGGGGTGGCAAACCGCACCGTTGCCCTTCATGCGCAGGACCAGGCCCATGAGGAACTGCTCGATGCGGGCCGGGGGGAACTCGCCCCCGGGCAGGGCGTTCCGCAGCGCCTCCCCCAGTAGGGCGGCGGCGTGGGCGAAGACTGCCGGGTCCGGCGCCGCCACCGCCACGCCGGACTTCTCCATGGTGCGGCCGATGTGGCCGTTAAGGCCGAATTCAATGTAGGCCTCCCACTCCAGCCGCTTTTTAAGGCCCTCCATAAAGTCCGGCCCCGGCTCGGCCCCCGTCTCCTTAAGGCGGATAAAATCCCGCCTCCATGCCTGGTTTGGGGCTATGAACAGGGCGGTCAACTCCCCGGGAGAGAGCTTTCCCGCCCAGTAGGAGGGCAGCTCCCGGGCAAACCGGTCCAGCTCCGCGCCGTCGCCCCCGTCGTCAAGAAAGCGAGCCATGGCGGAGCGGATGGTAAAGCGGTACGTCCTTGCCCCGAAAAACCCTGCGTGGTGGGCGGCGTCCTGCACCGAGTCGGAAAAGGCAAGCATCTTCTTGTCGTCGTTACCCCTGGAGGTCATGGCCTGGGAGATCATCACGCTGGAGAGGGTGGCGCTCCTGGCCCCCACGATGGAAAGGCCGTTTGCCGCGCCGCAGAAGGGGCAGTCGTTGCGGGAGTAGACCCTCTCCTGCCCGCCTACGGTCTTAACCTTTAGGGAGTTGGGGACGAAGACGGGAATTACGCCCCCCGCCCCGCACCTGGAGCACTTTCCACCCCCGGAGGCGGGGGTCAAACCCATGCACGAGGGGCAAAGCGCCATGGAGACGCCGTCCACCCCCTTGTGCTCCGCCCCCGCCTCGGAGGGGAAGAGGAAGCGCACCTTTCTGCCGCCTTCGAAAAAGGCGTGGTAAAAGGCGGTAAGTTCGCCGATCTCCACCGACCCTTCCCTGTCCTCGGAGGACCAGCCCATGGCGCCGCAGTCCCTGCAGTGGACCGCGGGCAGGCTCCGCCGCAGCGCCTCCGCCTTAAGGTCGCCGGAGAAGAGGAGCCTCGGCGCCTCCCCCTCCCCCGGCACGGAGACCACCATGCGGTTCATCTCCCTGAACCAGGCCTGTATCTGCACCGTGGCCAGCGGAAGAAGCCGCCCCCCCTCCCTCCGCCGGGCGTGGCTTGCCAGGGCCAGAAGGCTGTAGACCACTAGGCCGGCAAAGGTGTCGTCCCCCTCCTCCAGGGCCGGGGCCACCCGCGCCAGGGTCCTGATCAGGGGCTTGAACTCCGCCGGTCTGCCCCCAAGGGCCTTCAGAAAATTCTGAAAGAACACGTGCCCCCGCAGCAGCCCTCCCAGGCGGGCCCGCCAGTCGTCCTCGGCCTCGTCCTCCCCGGGCCGCCCCTCCCGGCCGAACCACAGTTCAGCCTGGGCCTCGAGGTAGTCCTGCGGCGAGGGGTGGTTTTCCGGGTCCAGGTAGGGGCCTGCGGAGAGGGGCGGCAGGTCGAACCGTACCGCCATATCCCTCTCCAGAAACTCCCCGGCGGTGAGCCTCTCCTCGGTTATAAGGGCGTCGTCACCGAACTCCTCGCCGAAGATGGAGGCGGCGTAGTCCAGCACCGCCCTGCCGTCCTCCTTCTCCCCCAGGGTGGCGGAGGTGCCCACGCAGCACAGCCGCCCCGGAGGGATGTCCAGCCGGGCCTTCAGCCGCCGCAGAAGGCATGAAAGATCCGTGCCCTGGGCGCCGTCGAAGGTGTGAAGCTCGTCCACCACCAGATACCGCAGAGTGTCGGGGCCGTTGTACCGCCACAGTTCCCTGTCGGCGGGCCGGAGCAGAAGAAAGTCCAGCATCTTGTAGTTGGTAAGCAGAATGTCCGGCGGGTTCTCCCGCAGGGCGTAGCGGCAGG